>JAYVDT010000432.1:0-11509 GCA_043749265.1 Rhodanobacteraceae bacterium
GTCGAAGGAAGATGCAATTGAAGTGATGGCAGTGGTCGTCGAGACCTTGCCAAATGCCATGTTCAAAGTGGAGCTCGAGAACAAGCATCAGGCTCTTGCCCACGTCTCGGGGCGCATGCGCAAGAACTTCATTCGCATTCTACCCGGCGACCGAGTCGCAATTGAACTAAGTCCGTATGACCTGAACCGCGGTCGAATTGTGTACCGTTACAAGTAAAGCTAACGTTAAAAGTAGTTTGCAGCCGTTTCCAGCCCACCCAAAGTTTTGTAAATGTGCGCGTTTTTCGGTTCGATATGTGCAAAATACAGTAACACTGAAGGGATTTATAGATGAAGGTTCGCGCGTCCGTAAAGAAAATCTGTGACAAGTGCAAAGTAATTCATCGCCGCGGCGTCGTTCGCGTCATCTGCGAGAATGCTAAGCATAAGCAGCGCCAAGGCTAATTGCGGCCTCTGGAAGTATCGGCCCCGCCCAGGCTAGTTAGCCAAAATCAAGGCTTGCGTTGAACCTCGGCGTACACCCCGCAACCCATCCACTCCGTTCGCGGCCAGCCCGCGAACCAAACTGAAAAGGACTTCCCATGGCACGTATTGCCGGAGTCGACGTACCCAACAACAAGCAGGTACGCATCGGCCTCACTTATATTTTTGGCATCGGAGATTCTCGCGCAGCGAAGATCCTTACCGAAGCCGCCATAGATCCCGTCGTCAAGGTCGGTACGCTTGATGAGGATCAACTGAACACCATCCGTCAGATCATTGAAAAGCAGGGCCAGATCGAAGGCGACCTGCGCAAGGAGATTTCGCTCAACATCAAGCGCCTAATCGAAATTCAGTCTTACCGCGGTCTCCGCCATCGCCGTTCGTTGCCCGTTCGCGGCCAGCGCACGCACACCAACGCTCGCACGCGCAAGGGTCCCCGTAAGGGAACGGTTGCCGGCAAGAAGAAAGCGACCAAGTAAATGGCGAAGACGCAAAATCAGCAGAAGAGCGGCAAAGCCGCATCCGGCAAAGGCAAGAAGTTCAAGAAGCGCGAACGTAAGAACGTCCCGTACGGCCTCGTGTTCATCCAGGCTTCTTTCAACAACACCATTGTCACCATCACGGACCAGACTGGCAACACGATCAGCTGGAAGTCCTCTGGTTCACTAGGCTTCCGCGGTTCGCGCAAGGGAACTCCCTTTGCCGCGCAGCAGGCAGCAGTCGGTGCAGCCAACGGCGCACGCGAGCACGGTCTTCGCTCGGTTGATGTGCGTGTCTCGGGGCCCGGCTCGGGTCGTGAGTCCGCCATTCGCGCCCTTGCGACGGCTGGCATTGACGTTCGTTCTATCCGTGACGTTACGCCCATGCCTCACAATGGCTGCCGTCCTCCCAAGCGCCGCCGCGTTTGATTGTTTACCAATGCGTGCAACCCATGTCTCCATGCTGAGGTCTGGGTTGCACTTGAGCTACTCTTCCACGGATCCCGACGAAGCGCGAAGCCTACGTGTAAAGGGATCGACACCCGATTCAGGAGATATTAAATGGCACGTTATACAGGACCCGTCTGCCGCATGTGCCGCCGTGACGGCGTCAAGCTCTTTCTCAAAGGGCCAAAGTGTTTCACCGAGAAATGCCCCGTCGAAAAGCGGAACTTCCCCCCAGGCCAGCATGGGCAGTCTCGCAAGGTCAAGAAGGTTGTGGGCTATGGGCTGCAACTCCGTGAGAAGCAGAAGGCCAAGCGCATTTATTTCACGCTTGAGACTCAGTTCCGGGCCTACTATCAGAAGGCTTCTAACAAAACCGGCGTCACCGGCGATCTGCTCCTGCAGCAACTTGAGACGCGTCTGGATAACGTCTGCTATCGCATGGGCCTCGCCACAAGTCGCCGCCAAGCCCGCCAAATTGTCCGCCACGGCCACGTTCAAGTCAACGGTCGTAAAGTCAACATTCCGTCGTTCCAATGCAAGGTAGGCGACGAGATTATGGTCCGGGAAGGTTCCAAGGCGCTGGGCATTCTGGAAACCGCTAAGGACTTTGCGGGTGGTCTGCAAGCGGTCACCTGGATTGACATCAACCGCGACACACTGTCTGGCAAAATTATTTCCCTGCCAAAGCGTGAAGACATCCAGTTGCCAGTCAACGAGCAACTGATCGTCGAACTTTACAGTAAGTAATTTCAAGTCTGGGTGCCCCACATCTTGAGTCTGAGGTGTGGGCAATTACCCGCTTAGGACCAACTTTGCAGCCTAACCGCACCATCCACCAGCCGCAAAATGCATCGCGGCTGCCACGGAAAAGGAGAAACACCCTATGCTTTGGAGAGGTTTTCAAAAGCCCAAGCGTCTCGCCGTCGAGAACGACACCCTTACCCCCAAATACGGCAAGTTCAGCGCACAGCCCTTTGAGCGCGGCTTTGGTACCACGATTGGCAACGCGCTCCGCCGCACGCTGCTTTCGTCCATCGAGGGAGCTGCTGTCACCGCCGTTCGCATTGAAGGCGTTCTGCATGAGTTTCAGTCCATCACCGGCGTTGTCGAAGATGCGACCGATATCATTCTGAATCTCAAGCAGATCCCATTCAAGCTCAATGGAGACGGTCCAAAAGCTCTCTACTTGCGCTCGGATGTAGCCGGCATTATCACATCCGGCATGATCGAGGCCGACGGTGACGTCGAGATCCTCGACCCGAACGTATACGTCTGCACTATCTCCGAGGGCGGCAAGATCGACATGGAGATGCGCCTCAAGCGTGGCCGTGGCTATATTTCTGCGGACAAAAACTTTGACGGAGACCTGGGACTTGGTTTCATTCCCGTGGACTCGGTTCACTCACCCGTCCGCAAGGTTAATTACATCGTAGAGGCAGCTCGTCTTGGGCAGATCACCGACTACGACAAGCTGTCCATTGAGATCTGGACCAACGGCACCGTGCTTCCCGCAGACGCTCTCGGCCTATCGGCCAAGCTTTTGAAAGATCATATGACCATCTTCATCAACTTTGAAGAGGAGATGGAGGCCGGTCACGACGGCGGTCTAGATGGCCCTTCGATCCGCAACGAGAACCTTAACCGGTCGGTCGAAGAGCTTGAGCTTTCTGTGCGCAGCTACAATTGCTTGAAGAACGCTAATATCGCGACGATCGGCGAACTCATCCAGAAAACTGAAGCCGAGATGTTAAAAACCAAGAACTTCGGCCGTAAGTCTCTAAACGAAATCAAGGAAATACTGGCGCAGATGGGCTTGTCGCTAGGCATGAAGATCGACGAGAACGGCAATCCTGTCCCCGGACCCACGTCTGTTCTTCCCGCCGCCACCCTCGCAGCCAGCTACGGGAGCTTCGATGACGACGACGAGGATGAAGATGACGACGAAGAGGATGAAATCAACCTCGCTAACGAGCCGGAAAACTTCTAACTGAATTGTCCGAGGTCAGAGCTCGTTCCTTTGCCTCGGAGCTACTTCGCTGCTTTGGCGGCAAGCCTGCAACATCCGAGTCCTGCAGAAGCAGGAGTCGAAGGAGACTATACCATGCGTCATCGTAATGGCGGCTTCAAGCTTGGCCGCAATACCTCCCACCGTCGCGCGATGCTGCGCAACCTCGTTACCTCGATCATTGAACACGACCGCGTCGAGACGACCATTACGAAGTGCAAGGCTACACGCCCTATCGTCGAGAAGATGATCACGCTGGGCAAGCGCGGCGACGTTCATGCTCGCCGCCAGGCTCTCGCCTATCTGATGACTGACGCGTCCGTGACTCGTCTGTTTTCGGTTGTGGCGCCCCGTTACAGCAGTCGTCCTGGTGGTTATCTCCGCATCGTCCGTACTTATACCCGCAAGGGTGACGCAGCCGAGATGGCTGTCATCGAACTTCTCGGAGCCGAGACCGAGCTGAATGAGAAGGCAATCAAGCGTGCAGAAGCACGTACCAAGAAGCGCGAAGAGCTTGAGAAGCAACTGGCAGAGCAGAACCCGGGTGAAGCCGGCGACCCGAACGCAGAGGTATAACACCTAATCAGAAATACAAATCCCCACATCCGCACACGGGATGTGGGGATTTGTATTTCTGAAGGCTTAGCGCTTGATCAGAAACATCACCCAGCTCGCGGCAATCGTTCCGCCAACGAAGACCGCGAAGCAGAATGCTCCAAACCGGATCATCATCCTCGGCTCCGCACGCTGCGTGATGCCGAAGACGATTGATGTGAAGAGGGCAAACACAAGAACTGCGCTGAAATGACTAAGCATCAGGACGCCTTCCTTCCGTTTGCCAGCGAGTGCGCATCCACCGCTGAGATGATGTTCAGCAAGCCGGCGACGACGATGAACTTCGTGCCGTAGTCCGCGGTTGCAAGGAGGACGCTTGCGTGACCCCAGTCAAATGTCCGCGCTAGTACATAAAGAATGCCTGAGCCAAGCTGGCCCGCGAAGCCCAGGATGTCGAGCAGGTCGCCCGTGTTCGGACTGTACACCTTGCCTTGGAGTGCAACGCCGGCGGCGAACATGCCGATGATGGAAATCAGCAAGAGTCCCCCGCGGATGGGCTTCTTCAGAAGGAAATGTCCCGCGCCGGGCACAATCCATCCAGCGATGAGGCAAAGAGTTGGATTGACAGAGGCGCTGGCGCCGGAGCGAGCAGCAGCTTGAACTTGGGTCGTCATTTAGCTCCAATCATAGCAGTTTGGAGTACGTGCTCAGAGGCGTAAAAGTTCAGTTTGAGCAGGACCAGTAACGACTGCACGGCCAGGCACAGCGATCATATCGACCTCGCTCCGAATACCAAATTCTCCAGGAAAGTAGATGCCCGGCTCAACCGAAAAACAAGTGTTCGGAAGGATGAAGCGCTCGTCATGCGTCTCCAGGTTGTCAAGATGGGCGCCTGGGCCATGAAGATCAGTTGCAATGTTGTGGCCCGTGCGGTGCGTAAACCAGGAGCCGAAGCCGGCGGCCGCAATGACGTTACGTGAGGCATCATCGGCTTGCCAGCCGGCGATGGGATGATCCGTTGCGAATGCCAGTTGCACGGCGCGGATAGAGGCGTCTCGCGCGTCACGGACCGTATTGAAGACCAGTCGTTCGCGCTCGGTCGGTGTACGGCCGATGACGCCTGTCCACGTAATGTCGTACCAGACGGCTTCCGATTGATTGGCCAGTTTTGCCCATATGTCGATGAGGACGAAGTCACCCTGGCGTATCGAATGGGATGTCGCTGCATTGGGTTCATAGTGTGAGTCCGCCGAGTTGGCTCCGGCACTCACGTTTGGGCCGTGGTCTGTGAAGAGTCCAGCCCTCTCTATTCTCTCTTTAAGAAAGTTGACGATTGAAAACTCGTCGGTTCCGCTGCCTTTGGTTGCGTCGCTGATGCGGTTCCAGCCAGCCTTCAGAACTTCGTCGAGCTTCTGCTGAGCGGTGAAGTGGGTGGCAATCTGAGCTTCCGTTAGCACAGCTTCGAATTGGCTGATCAGGTCTGCCGAACTCACGATATCCTTGCCAAATCCACGAATCAGCTCAATTGTGCCGGCGTCGACCATTGACACATACATGATCGCGTTCCGCGGGCTGTACTGCATGGCGATCTTTGTCGAACCCTGAAGCATAGATTGCAGTTCGCTTTCAAGCTCTTGCCACGAGCTGTACTGGCGCCTGCTCCCGGAGAGGGAATCGAGCTTGCCGGGTTCAATGCGGTGATTCAGTTTCTTGGGTTCGCCGCTCGCCGGAATGAAGTAGAACCAGCGTCGCGACACGAAGGCATCTTCATCCAGGCCCAGGATGCGATAGGCAAGCGGATCTCGATGGTGATGGTCGTAAAAGAGCCAGCCATCAAATTTTGCATCACGTAAGGCAGATTGGATCGCTTCAAGTTTCACTTTGCCACCTTAAGGGTTGTGCTGTCTTTCGGTGAATACTGTCTGCTTGTGGACGCAAAGCCTAGGATCCAGCAAAAATCCTGAGAGTTTTGGCGTCCCCGAGCGTTAGGTAATCATTGCACCCGAAGTATAGAAGATTGGAGTTCCCCAAGGGGCAACGCCCCAAGAACGCTAAAAATAGGGATCTTGAAAATGAGAATCGTGGACCGTTTGTCAAATAATTTGCTTTGTGACCTTGATACCAGACAGGCCTGTCCGATTGGTCCTTGCTTTTCCACAACTAAAAAGACTAAAAACCTCGCAAGGTTACAAATACTGGCTCGATTTGTTCCTGTGCATAAATTAAATCTCTCCCATGCAAGTAAGTCTACTTCCCCGCCGAATAGGCTCCACTGTTTTCGATTTATTGAATTCATGCACGTCAGGCCTTCCTGAACGATAGAAATGGTCTGGAGGAAAGTTATGTCTAACTGCGACTCTTGCTTTGAGACGGGTACACATCCGTTCTGCAACTTAAGCGCCAGCGCTAAGGCTTTCTTTGATCAGTCTGTCGTGGGAGTTGAATATCCACGGGGCGGCGTTCTTTTTCGTGAAGGTGAAAAGAGCCACGCCGTATATGTGATCTGTTCTGGCAGCGTAAAGCTATCAACGACATCAATTGAGGGTCGAACCCTTATTCTGCGGGTTGCACAGCCCGCAGATGTACTTGGAATCAGCGCTGCCTTGGCGAATGGTGATTTCGAGATAACAGCCGAGGCGCTTGACACTTGCCGCGTCGCTCTCTTGAGGAAGGCGCACCTGAGTCACATGCTGCAGAACTATGGAGGCGTGAGTCTAGCGATCGCTAAAGCCCTTGCTTCCGAATATCAGGCCGCCTTCGACGAAGTTCGGATGATCGCGTTGTCCGGGTCCGCGAAAGGAAGGCTTGCAACCCTAATCCTTAAGTGGGCCGTGAGCAATGAACGACTCCCCAGTCCCTCCCCATTCCTCAAGATGTCGCTGACTCACGATGAACTTGCTGGGATGACGGGGACTTCCCGTGAAACGATGACCCGCGCCCTCAGCCAATTGCGCCGGGATAAAATCATCGCACTCCACGGGATGGTTCTGACGGTACTTAATCCGGCCGCCTTGCAACTCTGTACCGACTCATAAACTCTCATCCGCAGTTTGTAGCTAAGCAGAAAGACCGGGACGAATTGTCCCGGTCTTTCTGCTTGACCTTGGTAGCTTATGCGTTAGCGGTTGCTTCGACCGCTGCTGCGGCCGCTGCTCTTTCCTTCTCGACCTTCGCTTCCTTGCGGACTTCAGCAGCGTTCCGACCCAGTTCATCGGCAAGCTGCTCTGTGGTGTAGGTCTCGATAATATCGCCCACGCGGATGTCCTTGTGGCCGGCAAGATCGATACCGCACTCGACGCCGTCGCGGACTTCGGAAACGTCTTCCTTGAAGCGCTTGAGAGACGAGATCTTGCCCTTCCAGACCTCGACGCCTTCGCGCATAAGACGAGCCTGTGCAGAACGCTTGATGAGGCCGTCGGTGACGCGGCAGCCGGCGATCTGGCCAACTTTGGTGATCTTGAAGACGTTGAGGACTTCGGCGCGTCCAGCGTAGTTTTCCTTGAAGACCGGTTCGAGCAGGCCATACATGGCCTTGGTAATCTCGTCGCGGAGCTCGTAGATGATGCTGTGAAGGCGAATTTCGACGTTTTCGCGAGCGGCAACTTCTGCCGAATTGCGATCCGGACGAACGTTGAAGCCGATGATGATGGCATTGGACGCGGAGGCCAGGAGCACATCCGATTCCGTAATGGCGCCGACTCCGCTGTGCAGCACGCGGACCCGAACCTTCTCGGTGGACATGTGGTTAAGGTCTTCTGCGATGACCTCAACCGAACCCTGAACATCGCCCTTGACGATGACGTTTAGGTCCTTGACGCCAGCCTGTTTGATCTGTTCGGCCAGGCCTTCCAGCGAGACTCGGGAGGACTTGGCTAGCTGCGCCTCGCGCTCCTTCATCTTGCGGTAGCTTGCGATGCCCTTTGCCTTGTCGCGATCAGCCATTACCAGGAAGGTATCACCGGCGTCCGGCATGCCTTCCAGTCCTAAGATCTCGACAGGGGTCGACGGACCAGCCTCTGTAATCGGGCGTCCACGATCATCAAACATCGCGCGAATCTTGCCGAAGGTGTTGCCGACGATGTAGGTGTCGCCCGTGCGGAGCGTACCGTTCTGCACCAAGACACTGGCAACCGCACCGCGACCGCGATCAAGCTTGGCTTCGATAACAGTACCGACTGCAGGGCGATCAGGCTGCGCTTTCTGCTCGTTGACGTCGGCGACGAGGCAGATCATCTCCTCAAGCTTATCCAGGTTCAGACGCTTCTTCGCCGATACTTCGACGAACTCCGTGTCGCCGCCCTGGTTGGAGGGCTGCAGACCACGTGCGGCAAGCTGCTGGATGACTTTGGCTGGGTTAGCGTCTGGTTTGTCGATCTTGTTGACGGCGACGATGATCGGCACGTTGGCGGCGCGGGCGTGGTCGATCGCCTCAAGCGTTTGAGGCATCACGCCGTCGTCTGCTGCAACCACGATGACGACGATGTCAGTGACCTTTGCTCCGCGGGCACGCATTCGGGTAAATGCTTCGTGACCCGGGGTATCGAGGAATACGATCTCGCGACCAAACGCAGGGCTATCAGGCTTGGTGATTTTGACTTTGTACGCGCCGATATGCTGGGTGATACCTCCGGCTTCGCCACCGGCGACGTCGGTGGATCGAATTGCGTCGAGCAGCGAAGTCTTACCGTGGTCGACGTGACCCATGACTGTAACTACCGGCGAGCGAACGACCTCGACCATTCCGGTGGTGTCTTCAAGGAAGCCTTCAATGGCTTCGTTCTCAAGCTGCTCTTCTACCGTGATGACCTGGGCATCGGCGCCGAACTGGCGGGCAACGTCCTTGACTAATTCGCCTTCCAGCGACTGGTTGACCGTCACGAGGACACCCTTCATCAGCAGGACGGCGATAAGATCCTTGCCGCGAACGTCGAGCTTCTCTGCAAGATCCTTGACCGATATGCCTTCCGTGACCGTAATGGTTTTAGTGATCGGCACCGGCTCGCGGGACATCTGCATGCCGCCGTAACGTGGTGGTGGTTGGAAGCCCTTCATCGGGCCTTCCTTCACCTTCTCGTAGCGCTGACCGCCACGGCGCTGGCCGGGCCGTGCGGGACGAAGACCGGTCGGCGGGGCGCTGCCCTCAGGCGCGCCCGGGGCTCCGCCAGGACGCGGCGGAAATCCGGGACGGGCAGGGAAGCCAGGACGCGCGCCCGGAGCGAAGCCAGGGCGCGGAGGTCCGCCAGGACCACCAGGGCCGCCCGGAAAAGTGCGCGTCGGGTGCATTGGTCGACGTGCACCGGGAGCCATACCAGGTGCGCCGGAGGTGAATCCGGGTCGCTGACCAGGCGCGAAGACCCCGGGAGCCGAACCCGGTCCAGTACGGGGACGTTCAAAGATAGGACGACCGCGCGGTGCTGCTCCGGGAACCGGTGGGGGTGCGGTGTAGATGGGGCGCGGGCCGGTCTGAGGCATGACCACGCGGCGGGCCGGAGGTGCAGGCGGTGCTGGCGGCGCCGGAGGTGCTGCAGCCACGGACTCTTCAGGAGCCGCAACAACGGATTCCGGAGTGGGAACATGCACTACTGCCGGAGCAGCGGGTGCGGTTGCCATAACGGGCCTCGGCGGTGCAGCAACCACCACAGGAGCGGAAGACATTGGTTTGCTGAGCACACCAGGCACCGTGCCGAGCGGCGGACGTGCAACTACTGCGCCGGTTGGCGGACGGCTTGCGATCGCCGGCTTGGTCCCCGGGGCGCGAGCACCAGAAGGCTGGGCCGGAATAGGTGGGGGAGCTACGATGCGCGCACCCTGGTTCGGCAAGGGAACAATGCGGCGCGGGGCCGGGACGGCGGGGGGCGTCGGGCGCGCGGCAGGTGCAGAGACCATGGCCTCCACCGCAAGAGGTGCCGCGGCGACTGGTGCCGCGGCCTCAACTGGCGCAGTAGCTACAACTGATGCAGACGCAGCCACAGAGGCTTCCACCACAACTGGAGCAGGAGCCTGCGGCGGGGCGACAGCCACTACAGGTCGCGCGGGTAGAGGAGCAAGCACGGCGACGGGACGTCCCGCAACAGGGGGCATTACAGTCACGGACGGAGCTACAGCGACGGCAGGCCGCTGGTACGGAGCATTCTTCGCTGCGGCCTCGGCGTTCTTGCGCTCCAGGATCGCGCGCATGGCGTCGCCGGGTTTGGACACCTTGGAAAGGTCGAACTGCGGCCGGTTGGAGGCGGGTTGGGTCTTTGGGGTGGTCCCGCTGCGGTCGCCTTTGAAGTAGGCCCGAACACGTTCGGCCTGGTCCTCCTCAATAGACGAGGAGTGGGTCTTGCCGGAGACGCCAATGGCTTCGAGCGCGTCCAGAATGGGGCGGCTCTTTACTTCGAGTTCACGTGCCAGATCGTTGATTCTAACTTTGCTCATCCGTCCCTTTTATCGCTTCCTTCTGCGCCGTTTAGCCGTTCATACGAGCCTCGTTCGAAGTGGAAGTCGCGTTGTCCTTATTATGGCTGAAAGCAGTGAAAATACTGTAGTTGTTCGAGAAAATGATGGCGAGAGGCTCAGAAAGCCTGCCCTAGCCACGGTCGTTCCCGTCGGTATCGATGGTCTCCTCGGAGACTTCCTGTGACTCATCCACCAGCGTGTCTATGGAATCGTTATCGAGTTCAATCTGCTCCTCGCGGCGGTCAGCATCGGTATATGCATCGGAGGCGGATTCGCGATCCTCGGCTTCAACGATGTCTTCCGTGGAGAGGCCGTGTAACTCGACCGGTGGCTCGCCCAAAGCAGCAGCTTCAGCAAGGATTTCTTCAGGGGTCTTGGACATGGAACTTGTCTCCGGGGTGTTCGTTAGGGTGTCAATCGCGGCTATGGGGAGCGGGCGCTCTTCGCCTTCCTCATACTGGCCGAAGTAATGACGAACCGCGACCGAGATCTTCTCTACGGACTTCTCGCCGATGCCCGAGACCTCTCCGAGTTCTTCCGCGGTCATGTCGGCCAGCGCTTCGACAGTCGTAATCCCGGCTGCGATCAGTTTTTCAAGAACATGTTCGCCAAGTTCTGTGACCAGCTCGATTGGAGTGGAGGGGCCGCCCGACATGGCCGATATCTGCTGCTCGACCTCCTGGCGTTTTTCTTCTTCTGATTTGATGTCGATCTTCCAGTTTAGAAGTTTTGCCGCAAGCCGCACATTCTGGCCCTTCTTGCCGATCGCAAGCGAAAGCTGCGTATCGTCCACGATGACTTCAATTTGCTTGTCATCCAGATCGACGATGGAGACGCGCGAAACTTTTGCGGGCTGCAGAGCCTTCTCGGCGAACGTCGTGATCTCCTCGGAGTACTCAATAATGTCAATCTTTTCGCCGCGCAGTTCACGGATGATCGACTGAACGCGCATGCCCTTCATGCCCACGCAGGCACCGACTGGATCGACGTCCTTGTCGCGACTCATGACGGCAATCTTGGTGCGCTCACCGGCTTCGCGTGCTATCGCGCGGATGCTGACGGTGCCGTCGTAAATCTCGGGAACCTCCGACTGAAACAG
>JAYVDT010000433.1:0-11491 GCA_043749265.1 Rhodanobacteraceae bacterium
AATCAATCCGCCGAGCATCCACTTGCGATGCCTTGAAAACAGCACAAGGAGACCGGGGAGCAGGAGGTAGAAATGCTCCTCGACTGCGAGCGTCCAGAAGTGCCCTGTATACCAGTCCAGGCCGGGATTGTGCACGAAGGCTACGTAGTAATTGGTGGACGAGGTCAGCGCGGCCAGCCACGATCCTAGAGGCATTGGAATTTTATGAAACAGGCCGAGGACGCCGACGACAAGCAGGTAGGTAAACGCCGCTGGCAGGATGCGGAAGACGCGCCGCGCATAAAACGAACGTAGCGAGATCGAACCGCGAAGCGCCTCCTCCTGCAACAGCTTGGTGCAGATGAGAAGACCGCTCAGGGCGAAGAAGAGGTCGACACCCTGGCTGCCATAGTCGTGCACCAAGCTGAAGTGGAAGCGCCCGATTTGCAAAGCCGGTGAATGGTATCCGAGCACCGCAAGGATGGCGATGGCGCGCCACCCATCGAGCGTCGGAATGTAGGAGCCCACCCCCTTCTCGCTCACGAGGCCACAACCTGGAGCGCTAGTTCGACATAAAGATTTACGGCTTCGAGGACTTCGCGTTTCGAAATGCACTCGTCTGGCGTGTGGGCTACGTGGATGGAGCCGGGGCCGAGGAGGAAGGGTTCGCCCCAGGCGGTGAGCGAAGGGATGTCCGTGGTGAACTTGGCGATCATGGTGGGGAGTGTGCCGACGCGGCGCATGCGGACGAAGGGGAGTTCGAGCGAGAACTCGACTCGGCAGCGGCCGGCGGCGGCTTTGAGGATGGCGGCTTTGGTCTCCTCTGCGGGGCCTACGAGACGGACGAGCAGGTGGGCTTCGGCCTTGTCGGCGATAACGTTAGGAGCGCGGCCGCCGGAGATGAGGCCAACGTTGAGAGTGGATTCGCCAATCGCTTCTACGACGGGTAGAGGGAGCGCCTGGATATCGGAGAGGGCCGCGATGAGCTTGTCGATGGCGGATTCGCCCAGCTCGGGATAGGCCGAGTGGGCCATCTTGCCGTCGGCGTAGAGTTCGATCCGGAGACAGCCTTTGGAGGCCAGGGCCAGGCGGTTGTCGGTGGGTTCGCCGTTGATGAGGAAGCGGGAGCCTCGAGGGTTTTGGTTGGCTACTTTGGCGCCGGCTGAGTCGCGCTCTTCGCCTACGACAAATAGGAGGCCGACGGCG
Organism: Rhodanobacteraceae bacterium; assembly: GCA_043749265.1. Classification (GTDB taxonomy): domain Bacteria; phylum Acidobacteriota; class Terriglobia; order Terriglobales; family Acidobacteriaceae; genus Edaphobacter. The sequence continues at coordinate 1,186 of JAYVDT010000433.1, forward strand.
ATTCCCTGCTCGCGGAGTTGTGCGGCAGCGGCGATCTGGGCGGCGATGATGCCCTTGGCGTCGCATGTGCCACGACCGTAAAGGTAGTCAGGGTCTTCGCGAAGTTCGACGTAGGGGGGGACGGTGTCCATGTGGGTGGAGAGAACGACTTCCGGAGCGATGCCAGGCATGGAAGCGAAAAGATTGAAGCGCTCCATCTTTTCGTTTGGGCTGCCTTCAGAGCCGGGAGTGCCGGGGGCTGGTTTCGCGACGGGCATACGCTCTACGGTCCAGCCTTCAGAGGTGAGGAACTCGTGCAGGAAGACGCCCACGTTGTGCTCGTGGTAGGTCGTTGAGGGAATGGCCACTAGTTTTCGTGTCAGTTCTATAGGGTCGATCGCCATGATTTCCCAAGGATAACCTGAGGATTGAAAGATCGTTAGACTGGGGTCTATGGCGTTTCAATCTCATCTCCGTACGATTGATGATTTGCAGGGGCCTGCGGGCAGGCTTGAGGCATTGCTGAATACCGGTGTACTGGATGCTTCGTTTGCTGCGCTGATCGCGCACCCGCATCCGCCATCGGGTGGCACGATGCATAACAAGGTTGTGTACCACGCAATGAAGGCGTTTACGCAGTTCGGATTGCCGGTACTGCGCTTCAATTTCCGTGGGACGGGTCTGTCTGAAGGGGCACACGATGAAGGTAACGGTGAGGTGGACGATGTTGGGGCCGCCGTTGACTATCTGGAAAAGCTGACTGGATTGCCGATTATTTTTGCGGGATTTTCTTTTGGGTCCAACGTGGGATTGCGAGCGACTTGTGGTGATGCGCGGGTGGCAGGGTTGATTGGGCTTGGCCTGCCGGTACAAGCAGCTGGGCGGGACTATACGTATGGGTTTATGCGGACGTGTTCGCAGCCGAAGTTGTTCATCTCCGGCGATGAGGATGAGTTTTGTCCGGGCGATGTGCTGGATGAGATTTTAGCGTCGGTTCCGCAGCCCTGGGAGCGGGTTATTGTGGCGGGGGCGGATCATTTTTTTCAGGGTGTGCCGAGTAGTTCGGAGGCGAAGCTCGGAGTGATGCAGGGATTGATTGGTGGCTGGCTGGAGCGGCGGTTTGGGTTGGTCAAGGTTAGGTAGCTGCGGATTGAGGATAAAGTCAAACCTGGAGCCACCTGCCTACAGCTTCGTTGCAAAGTTGTGGGGTTTCGGCAAAGGGGAGGTGGCCTACGCCGGGGATAACCATGAGGCGGGCACCCAGCTTTTTTGCGAGGTGTTGACCGGATGCGAGACCAACGGCGCGGTCGCGATCCCCCCAGATGATCAGAGTGGGACGACCAGCGACTTCGACAAGCCGGTTGCGGAGCAAGGTCATGTCATCGGCCCAGCGACGGACGATACCGAGGACGTGCTCCACGGACTCGCGATTGAGGCTTCGGGTGTAGCCATCGAGAGCACCTGCTTGAACCCGGTTTTTATCTCCGTACATGCGCCGGTGGGCGAGATCGTGCACGGCGCGAGGCATCTGGGGGATTCTGCGTGCAAGCCATCCGCCGACGCGAGTGTTGTAGAAGTGGATGAGCCCGTAACCCAGGTCACAGTATGGGTTCGCGGGGGCGAAGAGGACAAGTTTGCGCACACGCTGGGGGTGACGGGCTGCGAGCATCATGGAGATGGCGCCGCCGTGCGAATGGCCCGCGATGTCGGCTGATTCAATCTGTAGAGCGTCCATGCAGCGAGCGATGCGATCCGCGGTAGCTTCCAAGCCGGCATCGAGGCCCACGACCCGCTCCGATTCCCCCATATTTACGAGGTCAAGGGCATAGACTGTGCGGAAACGGGCGAATTCTTCAATGTTCTGATCCCAGTTATGGGCAGACCCTACCAGCCCGTGAACCATGACGAGAGCGGGTCCCTGTCCGGCGCGGCAATAGTGGACCTTGATTCCATCAACTTCGACGGTCGACTCAGTAATTTGAACGAACTGACCCATCTTCATATCTCCTAAACCAATCGGCAGACGGCCGCGAGAGCAACTCACGACAGCCAGCCTATAGGTTACAGGAATGTAAATATCATGCCTGGAGTTTGCACCGCTTGCGGAATCTTTGCTACGCCACGTTTGCGGTTTGATGGATCTCCGTTTCACTCTTAACGAAGAGGGAGCTCATGACGTCTTCGAGGATGTCCATTGCCTGATCGACCTGTGCGGCCGTAAGGATGAGCGGGGGGAGAAAGCGCAGAACATTGCCCTGCACGACATTGAAAAGGACTCCGCGGCGCAGACCCTCTTCGGCGATCGGACGGGCGGGTACGCTCAATTCGACACCCCACATGAGCCCGGACCCGCGAACCTCCAAAACTTCTTTGAAGGCGGATGCGATCTGTTCCAGACGGGTGCTGAGGCGTTGTCCGGCGACGCGAGTGCGGGCCAGGATGTCTTCATCCTCCATTATCGAGAGGAACTCGACTCCGAGGCGGCAGGCCATGGGCGTGCCACCGAGCGTGCTGCCGTGTTTGGCTACGCCGAAGGAGTTGAAGAGCTGCTCTGTGACGAGGAGCGCGCTGAGGGGGATGCCGCCGCCGAGCGGCTTGCCAAGAATGAGGACGTCGGGGCGGACGCCTGAGCGGGTAAAGGCGAACCATTCTCCGGTGCGGCCGAGGCCGCATTGGATTTCGTCGAAGATGAGGAGCGAACCGAACTGGTCGGCGAGACGGCGCGCCTCGGCTAGAAACTCGTTGGAGCAGAAGTGGACTCCGCCTTCACCAAGTACTGGCTCGATGAGGATGGCGCAGGTGGTCTCCGAGACGGCGGCGCGGAGCGAGACGAGGTCATTGCGATCGACGAATGTGACGCCCGGGAGGCCGGGGCCAAAGTCGACGGTGTACTTATCCTGCCCGGTAACGGAGAGCGAGCCGAAGGTACGGCCGTGATAGGAGCCACGGAGAGCGACGAGGCCATGCTTCTGGACGCCACCGGTTGTGCGGCCATGTTTGCGCGCGAGCTTGAGGGCACCTTCGACGGCTTCGCTGCCACCGGTCGAGAAGAAAACGCCGGCCATTCCGGAGAGGTCGCAGAGGCGCTTGGCGAGGAGGCTGGGCCACGGATTTGAGTACTGAGGGGAGAGGTGGACTATCTTCTCTGCCTGGTCTACGATCGCCGAAATCATTCGAGGATGCGCGTGTCCAAGGGCATTGACGCCTAGACCGCCCATCAAATCCAGGTAGCGACTTCCGTCCACATCAATGAGCGTGCACCCTTCGCCGCGAGCCATGACGATGGGATAGCGTGAGTAAGCCGGAATCAAATATTGTTCGTCGCGCTTCAGGATCTCTTTAGAAGATTGGTGGACGTCAAGATATCCCATAAGCTTAGTTCATATCACCGGAATAAATCGGTCAAGCGAGTTGAACCAAACCTGATGTATCTGAGGTTGCTGAATGATTGGACATCATGTCCAGGAATTCGAAATGACAGATCAGTCTATGATTAATAGTAGAACCCTGGGTTGGACGATGTAACTTTCTAGCATCTGCGCTTTAAGTGTTTGGCCAGTAAAGTGCAGCAACGCAATGTGCGAACAGTGAAAAACGCCTTTCAAACGCGAATTCTCGCAATAGTGCTGGCCGCCGCTACTCTTGCGGCCTGCGTCTTTGCGGGGCTGAATGTCGCGTCCGAATCGAGCTACAGCGTTCCGACGGATGGCATCTGGTGGACTGAGGTTGATGGCGGCTTGTGCGCGCAACAGGTACCCGCAGACTCTCCGGGCCAGCGAGCGGGCGTTCGAAAAGGTGATGTTCTGCAATCCGTGAACGAGCGGCACGTGCCTCGTGTGGGATCGTTTGAGCGGGAGATCTTTCGGCTTGGGGCTTTCGCGGATGCTACCTACACAATTGCGCGTCCTGCGAGGGCTTGCACGATGTCTGCCGCGGCAACACATATCGACGTCAAGGTGATTCTGGAGCCAGTGGACCGGTCTATCAACTTTGGGCTTCGGCTGATCGCGGCCGTCTACCTGATGATTGGGCTCTACGTGCTGTTCCGACGCTGGACGGCACCGAAGTCGACCCACTTTTATGTGTTCTGTCTCGTCTCTTTCGTGCTGTACGCGTTCAAGTACACGGGTGAACTAGATGTGTTCGACCAGATGATTTACTGGGCGAATATCATCGCGACGTTTCTGCAACCGGCGCTGTTTCTGCATTTCGCGATTACGTTTTCTGATTCCTTGCCGGACCCGACTCGTCGTGGCCGGCGGACGCTGATTGCAACGATCCTTTACCTGCCGGGTCTGTACCTCCTTGGGTTGCAGATTGCGGCAATTGTGCGGTGGTCCGCAACTGAGGCGTTGAAGCACCGGCTGGATAAGATCGCGTACGGATATATGGCGATCTATTACGTCTGGGCGGCGGCGATCTTCTTTGTACGGGCGCGCCGGGCTGAGTCGCCGCTGCAGCGCCAGCAGCTGAAATGGCTGACGCGTGGGACGTGCGTTGCGGTGATTCCCTTCACGTTGCTTTACGTCTTGCCATTTTTGGTGGACCGGCCAGTACCGGCGGGATTTGCGAACCTGGTGAGGTTGTCGCTCGTATTTCTGCCGCTGACATTCTCCTGGGCGATTGTGCGGTATCGCCTGATGGACGTAGACCTGATCTTCAAGCGGGGCGTCACCTATACCCTGGCAACGGCGTCGCTGGTGGGGATTTACTTCGCGGTGGTGGCCGTGACGGCGCACATGGTGCAGACGCGTCTGCCAAATTTCAAGGTTTGGGGCTTGTTGGCTGCGATTGTTGCGACGGGTTTGATCTTCGAACCGTTGAAGCGAGCAATTCAGGCGAGGGTGGATCGGATCTTCGATCAGAGGCGGTTTGATTATCGCGAGACGCTGGTTGATTTTGGGCGGTCGCTTAACTCGCAGACTAATCTGGGGGCTTTGCTGGACTCGATCGTTGAGCGACTGCCGCAAACGTTGTTGGTAACGCGGATTGCGGTCTTTCTGGCTTCGGAACAGGACTCCGACCTGCGGCCGGTGCAGCCTGCGTCGTTCAAGCTTTCGGCGTCCCACGGATTGACAAATGTGGTTGCTGGCGATGCTGATGGACTCGATGTTCGGTTTCTGGATTTTGACTCTCCCGAGGCAAATCCGCATGTGTTTCTGGAGAATCCGCAGCAGGCGCTAAGGTTGACGGATTCACAGCGGGACACGGCTTCCCTGTTGGATTTGAATTACTACCTGCCGTGCCGGGTGGCGAACAGGACAGGACCTGGGACGCGCACTGTCGCGATCATCGGATTAGGTCGGACGAACGATGGGAATTTTCTTTCGTCTGAAGACATGGAGGTATTGGAGTCGTTGGCCGGGTATATCGGGATTGCGATTCAAAATGCGCAGCTTTATCGCCGGCTGGAGTTGAAGATTAATGAGTTCGAGCGGTTGAAAGACTTCAACCAGAATATTGTAGAGTCGATCAACATTGGCATCTTTGCGGTGGATCTGGATGACCGGATTGAAAGCTGGAATGCGCAGATGGAGGTCATGTTTGCGCGGCCCAGGTCTGAGGCTGTTCGGTATTTACTCTCGGATATTCTGCCGGGTGATTTTATGGGGCGGTTCGACAGTGTGCGCAAAGAACAAGGGACACACACGCTATACAAGTTCCGGCTGGCGCTGCCGACAGGTGAGACCCGGATTGCGAACATCGCGATTGCGCCACTGTTGACGAGGACGTTCGAGGTGGTTGGACGGATTATCCTGGTGGATGACATTACGGATCAGATCCAGATGGAAGCCCAGCTTACACAGTCGGAGAAGCTTTCCTCCATTGGGCTGCTCGCCGCGGGCGTTGCGCATGAGGTCAATACGCCGCTAGCGGTGATCTCGAGCTATACACAGATGCTTTCGAAGCAGCTTCGCGATGATACGCGGCTGCTGCCGGTGCTCGAGAAAATTACACAGCAGACATTCCGGGCGTCCGAGATTGTGAATGGGCTTCTTAATTTTTCGCGGACGTCTGGTGCGGAGTTTGTGCGGATTGATCTGAATCAGTTGCTGCATGACTCAGCGATTCTGCTGGATCATCAGTTTAAGACGGCGCGGATTCGCGTGGAGCATGACCTCGCGCCTTCCCTTAGCTTAGTGCTGGGCAACCAAGGCAAGTTGCAGCAGGTGATCCTGAACCTGATGCTGAACGCGAAGGATGCCATGCACGGCTTGAGCAATGGCCTGCTGCGCGTGCGGACGTTTAATGCGGCCAACATGGTGGTGGTGGAGCTTGAGGATTGCGGGACTGGGATTGAGGCGGAGCATCTCCACCGCATCTTTGATCCGTTTTTCACGACCAAGACGAACCCGCAAGCTGGTCAACATAAAGGCACTGGTCTTGGGCTCGCAATAACTTACGGCATCTTGCAGGAGCACGGTGGCAAGATCAAGGTGACGTCCGCGCCGGGCGAGGGAACGACTTTCAGGCTTGAGATTCCTGCGTCGGTTGTAGCAGGATTGCCCGCGGCACTGGCAGGGAGTACGACCCATGCCTGAAATCAACACGGATAACTCGATGAGCCTATCTCTAGCAATGTTGTCTCCGGGAATCTGCCTATGTCCGTAGCGCTCGCCTCAGCATCTACCTCTGTTGCAAAGAACATTGCTTGTCCACGGCTTTTGATCATTGATGACGAGCCCAGTATTCGGGAGTCGCTTGATACACTGCTGACCCTTGAGGGCTTTGATGTAACGCTGGCGCTGGATGGCGTCGAGGGACTTGAAGTTCTGTCGCACGAAACATTCGACCTGCTGCTACTGGACCTGGCGCTGCCGGGAGAGTCGGGGATCGACTTGCTACCGCGCATTATAAGCATGCATCCTGAGTTGCCGGTCATCATGATTACGGCGTTTGGGACAGTGGGAAATGTAGTCGATGCGATTCGCGCGGGCGCAGAGAACTTCGTTCAGAAGCCGTGGGACAACGAGAAGTTGCTGGCGGATATTCGCAGCGCAATCGCACGGCACAAGGCTGAGGCGGAGGTTATTCAGCTAAAACGGGTGCTGAAGCAGCGTTATAACTTCGAGAACATTATTGGCAAATCAGATCCAATGTTGAGGCTGTTCGATACGGTTGCGCAGGTGGCGCCCAGCCGCTCGACGGTGCTGATTCAGGGGGAGTCGGGGACGGGCAAGGAACTGATCGCGAAGGCGATTCATCAGAACTCGCCGCGGAGAGACAAGCCGTTTATTCCGGTGAATACCGGGGCGGTGCCCTCGGACTTATTGGAGTCAACGTTGTTTGGGCACGTAAAAGGGGCATTTACTTCGGCAGTCAATGCGAAAAAGGGTCTGTTTGAAGTTGCAAACGGCGGTACGTTATTCCTGGATGAAATCGGGACGATGTCAATGGACATGCAGGCGAAGATTCTGCGTGTGCTTCAGGACAAGCGATTCATGCATCTGGGTGGCACGTCCGAGATTCAAGTGGATGTGCGGATCGTAGCGGCAACGAACGTGAATCTGCAGCAGGCGGTTCGTGAAGGGCGATTCCGCGAGGACTTGTTTTACCGTTTGAATGTCATTTGCCTCGAACTTCCGCCACTTCGGCAGCGCCGCGAAGATGTGCCTTTGCTGGCGCAGCATTTTCTGAACTTTTATGCGGCGGAGAACGGGACGGAGCCGCCTTCGCTGACGCCCGAGGCGCTGCGAATCCTAGTGGATTATGAGTGGCCGGGGAATGTGCGTGAGCTTGAAAATGCGATGGAGCGTGGTGTGGTGCTTTCGACGACGCGGACGATCACGCCCGAGTTGCTGCCGTCGCAGTTGACGGGCAGCACGTATTCGGCGGCGTTGCTGGCTCATAGGCCGGACGCTTCCTTATTCGATGTGATGGAAGAGATTGAACGGCGCATCATTGCCGATCGACTGGAGCGATGCCACTGGAACCAGACGGAGGCAGCGGAGTACTTCAAGATTCCTTTGAGTACGCTAAATCAGAAGATCAAGCGACTCAATGTGGAGATCAAAAAGCGCATACGGGACTGACGTAATGGGCCGCGTTGAACTTGGTGTTAAGCTGATTGCAATCTAAAAACACTGATTCGCAAAGGTCCTATGCGTCTTCGCTCTCTTATTACGGTCGTTGTCCTTGGTCTGCCTCTTCTTGCCTTCGCTCAGCGGCGTCCGATTACTGAAAAAGATCTGTTCGACTTTGTGTGGATTGGGGACATGCAAATGTCGCCAACCGGCAGCAAAGTCGTGTTTGTGCAGACGACGGTTGCTGCGGATCACTCTGGATATGAGACGTCGCTGTATGTGCTGGATACTGCGAACGCAGGGGCTACCCCGGTGCGCCTGACGATGGGGACACACGACTCGAGTCCGCGTTGGTCACCGGACGGAACGCATCTTGCGTTTTTGCGGGCGGTGGAGAAAGAGGGCAAGCCTGTGCCACCGCAACTTTATATAACGGCGGGGGAGCCCAAGGCGAGTGCCATACGGCTGACGGAGTTGCCCAGGGGCGCGAGTGTGCCGCAGTGGTCGCCGGATGGCACGGTGTTGACGGTGCTCTCGGACACGCCGCAAGATGCTGCGAAGGCGAAGCTGTATGCCGCCAAAAAGGGCCGTGCCACCGGAGATGAGGCGCATATCTCGGATGTTCGGATTGTGAACCGCGAGGTGTATCGGTTGAATGGCGAGGGGAACCTTGACCCGACGTTTGTGCCGCAGTTGTACATGGTCTCGATGCCCAAGGCTGATGGGTCGCAGGATGGTCCATGGCAGCTTACCGGTGGGCCGTACGCGGTTGAAGAGTATGTGTGGCGGCCGGGGTCGAGTTGGATTCTTTACACGTCTCAGCATGTGGACGAGCCTTACTACGATACGGTCCCGCATAATACGTTGATCGGGTTCCAGGTGAAGCCTGGCGGCGCGCATCCGGCAGGGATAGTGCCGACGCAGTTTACGGTGGAGATGCCGTTTGAGATTCGAGGGTTGGCGCCATCACAGGATGGAGTGCATCTGGCATTTCATGCGCAGGCATTCCCGATTGCGCCCGCACCGGCAGTGAGCCATCAGGAGTCGGATTTATTTGTTGTGGATCTTGCGGAGAAGAAAGACACGTTGTCGGCTTCTGCTCCGCGGGACCTGACGGGCGGCAAGGGCTTTGAGATGGGTGGCGGGGTGGGCGGCGACAATACAGCGCCGCGGGGTGCCGGCCGGCCGGGGATCGTTTGGAGTGGCGACGGCAAGCAACTTCTGGATGTAGCAGGGTCACAGGGATCGGCGCTGCTACTTGGGGTGGACGTGAGCGATGGTTCGATCAATAAGCTTTCAGCGCGGAAGCAGGCGGTGGTGAATTTTGTGGCGAGCAAGGATGCGAGGAGTGTGATCGCGCTGATCTCGAATCCGATCATGATTGGAGATATGTTTCGGATTGATCCAGCTGTGGCTCCGGGTGGTCCAAAAGCGGGGACTCCGGCGGCGACGGCAGGAAATCAGACTCAATTGACGCATATGAATGATGCTTTGTTTGCAAGGCTTGATCTGCAGATGCCGGAGAATCTGCATGTGACGCCGACGGTGAAGCCGGAGGACATTCCTTATGTCTCGATCGATACGTTTGTGCAATTGCCGCCGCAGTTCGACAAGACGAAGAAGTATCCAGCGATTCTGAACATCCATGGGGGGCCGCACGCTTCTTACGGCTGGGTGTTCGACCATGAGATGTTGTGGATGGCGGCGAAGGGTTATGTGACGATCTACCCGAATCCGCGCGGTTCGACCACCTATGGGCAGCGTTTTGCGAATGTGATTGAGAACAACTATCCGGGAGACGACTTTCACGACCTGATGGACACCGTGGACGCTGTCGTCGCGAAGGGCTGGGCGGATCCAGACAAACTTGGCGTGACGGGTGGCTCGGGTGGTGGACTGCTGACCGATTGGACCGTTACGCAGACGAATCGATTTAAGGCTGGCGTGGCGCAGCGCGACATCGTGGATGCGGCCGCCTGGTGGTACACGGCGGACATCGGAGAGTTTCGCCAGTACTGGTGGCCGGAGGCTCCGTTTGCATCGCAGGCGCATTTGGATGTGTATAAAGCGCACTCGCCGCTAACATTTATCAACAACGTGAAGACGCCGATGATGTTCATCCTGGGGGATGCGGACTATCGCACGCCGCCGACTGCTGGTGGCGAGATCTTCTTCAGGGCGCTGAAATACAAGAAAATTCCTACGGTGATGGTGCGCTTTCCACGGGAGAGCCATGAGCTTTCGCGGTCGGGTGAACCATGGCATCGGATCGAGCGGCTGGACAATATTGTGGGCTGGTTCGA
>JAYVDT010000434.1:0-3561 GCA_043749265.1 Rhodanobacteraceae bacterium
CAGGAGCCGCAGATCTCTTCGAGGCAGTTGGCGTCGTAGGCGATGGCGGTGGTCTCGTGGCCATCGGCGGTTATGGGCTCGGCGGCGATCTCGCCCAGAACGGAGGTGATGTTCATGCCGGGGCGATAGGGAATCGAGAACTTTTCCGTGCGGGCGGGAGTCGAGGGGGTCGCCTGGCGCTTGATATGGACTTCGATGGTGCGAGTTGCGCGTGGGGTGGGGCGAGAGGTCTCGGTGATGGGCGGTGCGGTGGTGGTCGGAGTGGGGAGAGTCGCGGTGGCCATGGAAATTGCCCTCAGGGGTTGAAGCCCCTTGCTACTTTTTGGATGTTTACGGCACGGCTGAAGCCGTGCCGTAGCAAAATTTCTTACCTGCTGCGAACTTCTTTAGTTCTCTTCACACGGCTAATAAGACGATAGATCCCGGAAGAGTATTCCGTCCACAATGGCGAGAGAGATGAGTGCCCCCAGTATCAAGCCAATATTGATTTCCATCGTTCTCTTCGCCTCGAATCATCATGCTATGTGGCGGTGTAGACGCGGGGGCGGGGTTTGATGTGGGAGATGTCGACGTCTTCAAACGTGATTTTCGGTGCTCCGTCGACGTAGGAGGCTTTGGTGGTCTTGAGAAACTTTTCGTCGTTACGGTTGGGGAAGTCGGGTTTGTAGTGGGCTCCGCGGGACTCGTCGCGCTGGCGGGCTCCCTGGACGATAACGCGGCCTAGCTCGAACATGTTTTTCAGCTGGCGGGTGAAGGCAAAGGAGGTGTTGGCCCACTGGCCTTTATCCGATAGATTGATGTTCTTGTAGCGGGCAAGGAGTTCGACGATCTTGGCGTCGGCCTGATCGAGGCCGCAGTTGTAACGAACGATGGTGGCATGCTTGGTCATGTTTTCGCCCAGCTCACGCCAGAGCTTGAAGGGGTTTTCAGTGCCGGTGCTCTTGAGCAGTTCGGAGTTGAGGTCGAGCTGGCGCTTGAGCTCGGCGGAGTGGCCGCCGTCCCCGGTGGCGGGTTTGAGGGCTTTGGCGTAGGCGACGGCGTTTGGGCCGCTGAGTAGGCCGGCGTAGATGCATGACAGGAGCGAATTTGCTCCGAGGCGATTCGCTCCGTGGATGGAGTAGTCGGCCTCACCCGCGGCGAAGATGCCGGGGATGTTGGTCTGCTGGTCGAAGTCGACCCATAGGCCACCCATGGTGTAGTGGACGCCGGGAAAGATCTTCATGGGGACTTCGCGGGGGTCGTCGCCTACGAACTTCTCGTAGATTTCAAGGATGCCCTCCAACTTGTGAAGTCGTTCTTTAGACAGGTGCGTGAGGTCGAGGTAGACCATTGGCTGACCGTCGATACCCATATTGTCTTCATACACAACCTTGAAGATTTCGCGCGTGGCGATGTCACGGGGGACGAGGTTGCCATACTTCGGGTAGCGCTCTTCCAGGAAGTACCAACGGTCCGCCTCGGGAATGGACTTGGCTACGCGCTTTTCGCTGCGGTCGCGTGGGACCCAGACGCGGCCGCCTTCGCCGCGTGCCGACTCGGACATGAGCCTGAGCTTGTCTTCGCCCGGGATGGCGGTGGGGTGGACCTGGATGAACTCGCCGTTGGCGTAGTACGCACCCTGCTGGTACAGGGCTGATTGTGCGGAGCCGGTGCAGACCACCGAGTTGGTGCTTTTGCCGAAGATGGCTCCGTTGCCGCCGGTGCAGATGATGATGGCGTCGGCGGGGAAGGTCTGGACTTCCATCGAGCGGAGGTTCATGGCGGAGATGCCGCGGCAGACGCCATTGTCGTCGAGGACGGCGGAGAGGAACTCCCAGCCCTCGTACTTGGTGACCTTGCCCTCGGACTCGTGGCGGCGGACCTGCTCGTCGAGCGCGTAAAGGAGCTGCTGGCCTGTTGTTGCTCCCGCGAAGGCCGTACGTTGATATAACGTGCCTCCGAAGCGGCGGAAGTCGAGCAGGCCTTCGGGCGTGCGGTTGAAAGGAACGCCCATGCGGTCCAGCAGGTCGACGATTGCGGGGCCCTGCGCGGTCATCTGTTTGACGGGAGTCTGGTTGGCGAGAAAATCGCCGCCGTAGACTGTGTCGTCGAAGTGCTTGAGGACGGAGTCGCCTTCGCCTTTGAGATCCTTGGCGGCGTTGATTCCGCCTTGGGCGCAGACCGAGTGCGAACGCTTGACCGGGACGATGGAGAAGAGGTCGACGATACCGCCGGCTTCGGCGATCTTGATGACGGCGGAGAGACCGGCGAGGCCTCCTCCTACGACGATGATGCGGGGTGTTGTTGCCATGTGTTCTTCCTAACGTTGAACGTTCATGTAATGACTTTTAGAATGCTAGAGCAACATCGTTGTGGAACTGGATGCCCATGCTATTGGTCGAATCCTATTGAGTGGTGGGAGGCGGCTGGCAAGGTTGCTACGCGGACCTTCCTTGTCTAGCTTCCTAAGATCAGCCGAATATTTCCAACCCCATTCCATCCCACGCAGATTGCCGGTCAGCGCTATCCTCTGTTTGACTTCTAACAACTCAGCGGCCAAGCCGCTTGCCATGGCCGCAAAGACTGAAGCAATCATCGACGCCGACCGGTTTTTCGTCACCGTATTACTTTAAGTTGTGACGGGTTAGTTGAGTTTGGTGGTGCGACGCTGGGTGCGGTCAGGGAGATGCTCGCGGGCTCGGCTGGCATCACGTCTGCCGGGGCGTTGGGGTACTTATAAACGACGGCATAGATGCTCACAAGCCCCATCACGCAAAGAGCGGAACCGATTGCGCCGCACGCATAGCCCATGCGCTTCCGAGCCTTGTCGCCGGGGGTAATACCCCACTTGGCGCTGAAGAGCCAGATGCCATAGGCGAAGTGCCAGGTAGTCGCGACCATTGCGATGACATAGACGGCGAGCATCCACGGGTTCGAGAGCTCGTGCTGGACCTTAGCGAAGGCAGCACCCGGATGCTCCGGCAGTTGCACGCCCAAGAAGCGCTGGCGAATAACGTGCTGGATGATGTAGGCGAAGGCGATCAGGCCGGTCACTCGCTGCATGATGTACATCCAGTTGCTGGCCCAGGGGTAGACATTGACGTTCGCGCGGCCACGGAAGCTGATGTACACGCCGTAGAGTGCGTGGAAGCCAAGAGGAATGAAGATCAGGCCCCACTCCAGGACGCGGACCAGCGGCAGCGAGTTGAGGAAGACTACCTGCTTTGCGTAGGCCAGGGGGCCGTTCCAGGTCTCGAAGTTGGAGATAATGTGCTCGACCAGGAAAGCGCCGATGGGGATTATGCCGGAGAGCGAATGGAGTCGTCGCCAGAGGAAGGAGTTGCCCTGGCCGGCGCGGAGCGGTTGAACGCCGCGGGTAGGCTGGGCTAGGTCGGGTGGTGCTACTGGTGCGGCGGCGGCCATAGGGAACTCCTGTTGCACTTACTGCAGCACCTTGATTATTCCGCCGCGTTCCCACGAGCGTCAAGAAGACCGGCGCTTCCGGTGCGATTACCGACGTGTTTGTGCGATTTTGTGCATCAGGCTCAAATCTGACCTAGAAGTTTCGTCAGGGCTCGTCCC
>JAYVDT010000435.1:0-3557 GCA_043749265.1 Rhodanobacteraceae bacterium
GAAATTATAGTCACAATTTCAGCTACAACTCGTCTGCAACCTCCACCGCAGCCGGCAGAATTCCTTCCCGTCGCATCCGCAGGAACCCACGAATAAACGGCTCCAGATCCCCATCCAGCACCTTGTCGACATCCCCAACTTCAACCCGCGTCCGAAGATCCTTGGCCATCCGGTACGGCTGAAGCACGTAACTCCGAATCTGCGACCCAAACCCGATATCCAGCTTCGAGTCCTCCAGCTTTCGCGTGATCGCCTTCTTCTTGTCCAATTCATACTCATACAAACGCGAGCGCAGCATCTTCATTGCGCGCTCTTTGTTCTTGTGCTGCGAGCGCTCGTTCTGGCATCCCGCAACCAGCCCCGTCGGGAGGTGTGTAATGCGTACTGCGGAGTCCGTCGTATTGACGTGCTGACCACCCTTGCCGCCCGACCGAAAGGTATCGATGCGCAGATCATCCGGCTTGATGTCGATCACGATCGTGTCGTCAATTTCAGGCGAAACAAAGACAGAAGCAAAGCTCGTATGCCTCCGCTTGGCTGAGTCAAAGGGCGAAATCCTCACCAGCCGATGAACGCCCGTCTCGCCGCTTAGCAATCCGAACGCAAAGTCGCCGGAGATCGTAAACGTAGCAGACTTGATCCCGGCCTCGTCTCCGTCCTGAATTTCATTAATCTCCACCTTGAAGTGCTGCCGCTCGCCCCAGCGGATATACATCCGCATGAGCATCTCGGCCCAGTCCTGAGACTCCGTCCCGCCCGCTCCTGGATGCACGACGACAATCGCATTCAGAAGATCTGTCTCGCCGGAGAGCATCGTCTTCGACTCAAGCTTTTCCGCATAGTCGACCAGCGCGGGAATCTCCCGGACCAGGTCTGGCTCGGTATTTTCACCCTCACGCGCGAGTTCAAAATAAGCATCGATGTCATCCCCACGGCGGGCCAACTCGGCATCATCTGACAGCAATGTCTCAAGTCGTTTTCGCTCACGCATCAGCGGTTGCGAACGCGTGGCATCGGCCCACACACCGGGGTCGGCAATCTTCTCTTCAACAACAGCTAGTTCACGACGGAGGCGGGGTGAGTCAAAGATACTCCCGCAGGTCGCGCACTTTTTCGCGAACCGGGGAGTACTGGTATTCGAGATCGCTCAGCATCCCCTTATTTTAGTGCAAACGGCGGTTTCAAACTAAATGCCGCCCCGACCGCCGTTACCAACACGCACATCCACGCAAACCAGTCGCCATTTTGCGTATAGAACGTGGTCCCCTGTTCAAACCCAAACGGGAAGGCAAACGCCGCGCGAATATGCCGCGGAGCCTCCATCGCAACCCGTCCCCACGGATCGATAGCCGTCGTAACCCCGGTATTTGTAGATCGCAGCACCCACCGGTGATTCTCGATCGCACGCATTCGAGCCATATTCAAGTGCTGCCACGGCGCGCCAGTATCGCCATACCATCCATCGTCGGAAATGTTCACCAATACCTGAGCACCGTTCTTCACAAACTTGCGTACTTCGTCCCCGAAGATAGATTCGTAACAGACAAAAATTCCGTAACTGTGCCCGTTCATTTCAAAAACTGTCCGCTCCGTGCCAGGGTCCGTGTCACCCACGCCCTCTGTCAGTTTCTGGGCGAAAGAAAAGAACCTCTTGAACGGAATGTACTCTCCCCATGGCACCAGGTGAATCTTGTCGTACCGCCCCTTGTAACCACCGTCCGCTGCAAAGACAGTGGCCGAGTCATACAAGACATATCCCCTCGCAGCCTCCGTGTCCGCATCAACTCCCAGGCTTCCTGCAATGACTGGAACCTTCGCTTTCGAAGCTAAAGCCCCCAGGTTTGTCCTGAAAAACGGATCATTCGATTGAAAGTGAGAAGGCGCCTCCGGCCAGATAATCACTGCTAACTCGTTCGGACTTACCTTCAATCCAGCAGCGGTCGGAAACTCTTTCAGGCTCTCCGCCGAAAACTGCTCCATCTCTTCAGATTGGCTAAGCGGCTTGACCTCTCGGCCCACTGCGCCAACTTCCAGGTTCTCCTGCATCATCACCGCAAAGTGAGTCAGGGATTCGCGGTCTGCATGCTGCAGCACCTCTAATCCGCCACATAGCTGCAATGTGACCGCCAGCACAACCGTTACTCCAGGAATAACCCAACGCCGGTGGGAAAAACTCAGGACGAAAGAAGCCATTCCCGCATTGACGGCGGCAACGGCAAAACTAATCCCCATCACTCCCGCTAAAGGAGCAATCCGCGTTACCAGCAGATTGTTCACCTGGGCATTGCCAAGTAAGTCCCACGGAAATCCCGTAAACCTTGCCCGGACAAGTTCCACGGCAACCCAGAGAAAAGGCGTACTCAACAGGGCCCCCGCGACACCCGCTCGCCCGCGCTGAACCAGCGCAAATAGACTTGCGAACAAAGCGTGATAGAGCCCCAGGTAAAGCGAAAAAAAAATGACGATAACAAGCGACACCGATTTCGGCAGGCCACCGTATAGATACATCGTCTGATAAATCCAGAAGCAGTTACCAAAGAACCATAGGAACCCGCACAGATACCCCATATAAGCGGCACTACGGCAACTGAGAACATGTCCGTTACCATCTCTGATCGTAAGTGCCACAAGAAACGGCACCAGCGCAATCCAACACAAAGCCGCACGCCAAAGCGGCATCGGGCCGGCAGTCGGGAACATGAATATTTGCAGGATGGCAGACAAAACAACCAGAGCCCAGGCACGGCCTGAAATCAATCGCATCGTGGAAAAGTGTAGCACCGCAGCCTCCGCCTGCCAGTGAAGGCTCTTCTTGACGACGAATATCGCTCTACTTTCATTTGATAGAAAAGTAGCATTCAAGTATGTTTTAAGAAGTTAGTTAGCGCAGATGATGAGTTTAGAGAATTTACTTGTCGGTGCCTGCTGGCCTCGGAGGTAGTACGGTGGCATTGGACGATGTAATTGCACTTATTGATCAAGAGATTTCAAAGCTTCAACAAGCCCGTGTTCTGCTCGTGGGTGGCACGGCGCCAGTAGCCAAGGCTGGCCGCGGTCGTCCTAAAGGCAGCAAGAACGTCGCTACAGAAGCCGCAGCTAAGCCCGCTGCCGTTAAGGGAAAGCGCAAGCTCAGCCCTGAAGGGCGCAAGGCTATCGCCGATGCGATGAAACGCCGCTGGGCAGAAAAGCGTAAACAAGCTGCAAAGTAGTTGCACCCCCAGAATCAAGAAATCCCGGGCACTGGCCCGGGATTTCTTCGTTACCAAAAGGATTTGCTCAGCGCGTCACAAGCACTTCACGCAGACTATCTTTAGCCAAAAAGAACTTGTAGGCGCTGAATTTAGTAAACAACGCTTCCACCTGCCGATTCGTATAGGTCTGCAAAATGTTGTGGCCACCGATTCGTTGCATCTGAATCTGGTCCGTATCCGTAAAGTGGAAGCGGGAAAAAACCGTGTCATCTCCGGTTGCCTTCGAATGGAAGAACGCCAGCAACTGCCCGCCCGGCTCCATCACATCGTAGATACGATCCACAACCGGCTGCAACAACTCCGCCG
>JAYVDT010000436.1:0-3536 GCA_043749265.1 Rhodanobacteraceae bacterium
GGCTTTGAGATCAACGATCCGGACGATGTGCGGGTGGAGTTTGTGCAAAGCCTCCCGACGGGAGTGGAGGCGCAGGAACAATTTCAGAGGAGTGCGGACCTGGCTTTGTACAATGCCCTGCTTCTCATAGTCTCTTTATCTTCGCGACTACTGGATCACTGCAATTTAGGTCCGATAGCTGCTGATCCAACCTATGGTCTTGAATGTCGCGATGAGTGCCTGCTCTCCTGCGTAACGAATATTGCATTCCCGTTCTGGATGCGCCAATCAGCTTTAATAAACAAATCAAATTCTGATGGATCGCCGCCCAATGGATGAACCTCTTCCAGCGGATCAATTATTGCTTGTGCTCCGAACTATAAGAATCCGCAACAAGGCTGCACATGCATCGAGAGGCAACTTACAATTTTTTTCATTTACACTTATGATTTTAACTTGACTTTTTACATCAATGCCCAGAAAATCATCGCCTTGTGTGATTGATGTCACAAGGAAGTCTGCATGGCTTTGCATATAAACATGCATAGCATTCTCACAGAACTTCAGGTAGCGATTGTTTCAAAGAACGACGGTGCGCCGGTGAAATCAGATCGAGGCCCGTATCACCGGTTCAACTCCGAAACGTCCCGGAGGTCAAACATCCCTCTGTCGGGCCTTGTTCATCTTTACAATCTGCTGGCTGTACGGTTGCCAAATAAAGGATCAGTTTATGCGCCAAAGTCTGAAAATCCTGCTCATCAGCGGCGACGACGGAGTCGTCGCGCTGTGTGACTCTGTTTTTGCTTCTGAAGGTCACTCCGTCGTACTTTTACCAAGTCTGCACAATGCACTCACTCTTATTTCGGGCAGTGGACCATACGACGCGGTCATACTCGATACCGCTCGACAGTCGTCGGGCGATCGAAATCTGTTGGAGGCTTTAACGAAGAAAGTAGGCCTTGGACGACTTTGGCTGATTAGTATTCTCGGGATTAGCTTATGGAAGGAAACGGCAGATCGTCTCGGCATAACCAATATATTATGGCGCCCCCTGCTGCAGCACGATCTGACTGGGGTGCTCGATAAGCTGGATGACAGCGCGATTCCACAGTGCGTCCCGCCGCCGCCAAACAGTTCGCTTACCCAGCCCGACGCAGCCCCCTGCTACATGGAGGACTTGCCGGGAGGAAAGTATTTCCTGGCAGCTTGCCAGGCAATGAAGAAGCTTTATGAAACTGTTCGGCTACTGGCTGCGGTCGATGTGCCTGTCTTGATTTTAGGGGAGAGCGGAGTAGGGAAAGACGTTGTCGCGACGCTGCTCCACAAGCACTCACTGCGTTCCAAAGCGGCTTACGTGTCAGTTAATTGTGCAGCGTTACCCCCAGATTTGCTTGAAAGCGAGCTCTTCGGCTACGAGGTCGGGGCCTTTACAGGCGCGGTCAAAGCGAAACCCGGCAAGTTCGAGATAGCTGATCATGGAACCCTATTGCTGGATGAGATCGGGGAGATGACGGCTCCGATGCAGGCAAAGTTGCTGCATGTCCTGCAAGATGGACGCTTCTCGAGACTCGGTGCACGGACTCCCACACAGGTGGACGTGCGCGTCATCGCGGCTACCAACGTTGACATTGAGGGTGCGATTGCTCAGAGCACGTTTCGTGAGGACTTGTACTACCGCATCAGCGCTTTCACGGTGAATGTGCCGCCGCTGCGAGAACGAAAAGCTGAGATCCCTTTTCTCGTAAGTCAGCTTCTAAAGCAGCATGCGACTAACTTCCACCAGGATCCAATCTATGTATCTTCCGAAGTCCTCTCACTTATGCAGGAATACCGCTGGCCGGGAAACCTGCGAGAGCTCTCTAACTACGTCGTTCGCATGCAGGTGCTTGGGAGCACCGACATCGTTGTCTCAGACCTCACCGCACGGATTCGTGGCGTCTATCCGTCGCAGTTCGCGTGTCCCACGATGTTTCGGGAGGAGCGACATGCCGTTGCTGACATGCGTTCCATTGTACGAACCTTCAAAGATCAGACCGAGAGCAGACTGATACAGGAGGCATTGGACACGGCCGGCTGGAATCGCCGCCACGCTGCGGCGGAATTACGCATCAGCTATCGTGCGCTGCTGTACAAAATTCAACAGTATGGTTTGAAGGAGCAATCGACCGGAATGCATTTGCGCCGCGGTTGATCAACGCGGCGATGTGTTCGCGTCGCCGTTCAATCTATCAAACAAGAATGGCCGCCCGTACCGTTTCATTGCCCCTGATTGCTCGCTGCTGCCAGGCGATGGTCTCGCGGAGTCCATCGTCCAACAACATAGAAGCGGAAAATCCGAGTAGTCTTTGAGCTTTGCGTACATCGGGGATGCGGCGACGCACATCCTCGTACTTCCGACTGGCAATCTCGTCATACGGAACTTTGTTAATAAGTGGATCTCCTGTTTTCCCGCACAGACGATGAATGCGGTGCGCAAGTTCCAGGATAGTTATCTCCTCGTTGCTCCCAATATTCACGATCTCTCGATCAGCTGTTGTTGCTTCCGCTGCATTGGCAATCCCCCGAACCGTGTCGCTGACAAACGTGAACGAACGGGTTTGTAGTCCATCACCGTGAATCGGAATCACATCTCCACGAAGGGTCGCGTCAATAAAGACAGACTGGGGCCCACCCCACCAACTCAGGTTCTGCCTGGGACCGTAAGAGCCAAAGATACGTAGCACCGTACAGTAGATACCGGCGTCCTCCGCCATAGCAAAAACGAGGTGCTCATCGAAGAGCTTGGAAGCAGCATAGGCCCATCTGGCGACAGTGGAGGGACCAAATACTGAATTAGAATCTTCCGAAAACGGAACGACTGGGTTTTTTCCATATACGTCTGAGGTTGACGTAATGATGAAACGCGCCGAGTGCTCGCAGGCAAATTGCAGAACATTCAAGGTGCCCTGGGAGTTCACAATCAATGTTGCCGTCGCCGTGCTATACCGCGGGATTTTATACGCAGCCAGGTGGACAATAGTGTCGACTCGACCCACTTGACGTCGAAGGGCAGCAATATCGCACACATCCAGTTCGTAAAATGTGAAGCGGTTGCTCAGACCCGCTTCTTCCAAGTTGCGGAGATTTCCGTGAGAGAGATCGTCTACGCCCACGACGTCGTATCCGCGTCCCAGCATCACGTCGACCAGATGAGAACCCAGGAACCCTGCTGCTCCAGTAATCAATATGCGACGCATTATGTTTTCCTCACTAGATTCACGATCTGTTCCACACTACGGCGTCCTGCATCTCCATCACCAAAGCTGGAAAAGCGTCTTGCCTCCTGCATGTGATTTCGACGCGTCAACGTCTTCTTTACCGCAGAGAGAATCGTAGAGGCACGCGTCCCGACAAGGACATTCCAGTCGCCGTGCAGTGTCTCAACCCACTCTGTCTCATTGCGCATGGTGAGACATGGAACGCCAAGAAAATATGCCTCCTTCTGGACCCCACCGGAGTCTGTCAGGATGAATCGCGCATTTTTTTCAAGCCGCAACATTTCGATGTATCCCACAGGA
>JAYVDT010000437.1:0-3535 GCA_043749265.1 Rhodanobacteraceae bacterium
ACGTTTGTACGGTGCCGGAGCCGGGCCAGCGGACCTCTACCGCGTTGACGTGCGTAGCCTGGCCCAGTCCTATATGCTGCCGCAGCGGATTGCCTCCGAAGCTGGATCCGAAGCCTACGGTTCTGTAGATCCTACGCTCGATGCCATGGTCCGTTATGCTGATTTCCAGGCGTGCTCCAACGGCGGCGCGGTTCGCCTTGACGCCTTCAAGCTCCAGCGTGACCCAGTGATTACTGTTTCCGGGATTGCGGTAGAGAACGCTGGCGTAGGTGTCGCCGGGGTAGGCGCCGCCCATCTCTTCAAAGACATCTTCGTGACCGTTGTTGCCCATGTCTCCGAAGGCGATGCCGTGGCCTTTTTGTAGATGGCCGAAGCCGCCGGAGGTAGTGATGTCTTCAAACAGTCGGCCCTGATTGTTGCGGAACATCTTGTTGGGTAACAGGGCCTGGTAGCTGGGTTCGCCGGTGCCGAGATAGACGTCGAGCCAGCCATCGTTATCAAGATCGCCGAAGCTTGCGCCCATGACCAGCATGGCGCGGTTAAGCCCGGTCTGCGTGGCGACGTCGGTGAAGGTACCATCGTGGTTGTTTCGATAGAGGCGCGGAGTCTCGGCGTGGAAGGGCTTGCCAAGTTCGAAGGCGCCCACATCCCTCATGGATTCAGAGGAGTAGCCGGCGACGAAGATATCGGGCCAGCCATCGTTGTTGTAGTCGAAGAACCAGGTGGCAAAGGTGTTGGTTTGTTGGGCTACGCCGGCTTTCTGGGTGACGTCTGTGAAGCGCCACGGGGTTCCGGATGCGCTGGGGCCATCGTTGCGGAAGAGATGGTTGCGGCCGCCTTTGACGGAGACGTAGAGATCGGGGCGGCCGTCGTTGTTGAAGTCTCCCCAGGCGACGCCTTTGACGAAGCCAAGCTGCGCCAGTCCCATCGCCTCGCCGACTTCGGTGAAAGTGCCGTCGTGATTGTTGTGAAAGAGTTGCGAGGGATATTGCAGCTTGCCGTCGGGGCCCGGCACCGACTCGTGGCCTACGAAGAGATCGAGCCAGCCGTCGCCGTCGTAGTCTGCCCATGCGGCCGTTTGCGTGGGGCCCATCGAGAGCAGACCGGCCTTTATGGTTACGTCCTCAAACGTGCCGTCGCCACGATTGCGCAGGAGCGACATGGGGTACTGGCCGTATTGGCCCCACCATGCCCCGCGCAGCACAAGCAGATCGATGTGGCCATCGTTGTCGTAGTCGGTTGCAATGAGGTTGAGGCCGCCGATTTCGCCCATCAAACCCGCTTGCTCGGTGCGGTCGGAGAAGGTGCCATCGCCGTTGTTGTGGAAGAAACGCATCTGGTCCAGCGGGCCGGAGGAGGTGAGGACGATGTCCAGCAGACCATCCCCGTCGAGGTCTTCCATGACAACGCCGCCGGACTGGGTGACGTGCTCAATGCCGGCCTCCATGGCGACGTCCGGGAAATCGCCGATGTTAGCGTCAGAGCGAAAGAGCGTGTCGGGCACGAGCCAGCGTTTGGGAACCTCTGACGGGTACTTGCCGAGTTGCATGTAGGCGACGTTGAGGAGCCACTGCGACTCCCAGTCCTGGGGGTTTAGCTCCAGCAATTGCGTTAGCTCACGCACCGCACCCTGGGCCCCGCGTGGAAGTTGATGGATGCCGGAGCCCTGGATGGGAAAGATGCAGGAGCGCTGTCCGTGCATGTGCTGGCAGTTCTCCTGCTCGCCGAGCCGCAGGTAGGAGATGGCAGCGAGATTACGGACCCTGGTGTCAAACTCTTTGGGGAGATCCAGCTTTTTGGCGGCGGCAATTTGACGGAGGGTTTCGACGCTCTTGACGGCGGCTTCGCTTTGGCCCGCTTCTAGCTGCTCGGTTGCGAGCTGAAGCATGACCTGCAGAGAGTCCGTCGCGGTGAGCTTGCCGCCTTCGAGCAGGGACTGGTAGTAGGCGGCCCGCTCGGCTTGCTTGTTGGGATCCATCTTCCAGTCACTGTCGCGAAAGATGGTGGTCAGGCGTTGCTGCATTTCGCGTGTGGCGGGGGCGCTTTTGTCAGGCGAGGCCGCTGGGTTCCTGGCCTGACTCCGCGCCCCATGAGAGACGCAAAGTGCAGCGGATAACAGCAGTAGCGAGGTGCGTGATTGGGCTAGCAAGGACATAGCAATGATTACCCCTACAGGTATACATTGCTGAGGGTGTACGGCGCCTTAGTACAATTTCCCGGATGTGATTGGATCGATGCAAACCGCGGATTGCTCCGCGGCGCTATCGAACGACAACCATGAAAAGCGAGCCTGCCGTTTCACTTAATCGATGGCAGCTTTAGTCGACGCGGCAGATGAGGCACTTTAGGTAACTGGTCTCCGGCAGCGTGAGGATGGCGGGATGATCCGGAGAGGCGCCGCGGGTTTCGAGAATCTGGACGCGACGACGGGCGTCTGCGGCGGCGGTGGCGATAATCGCCGTGAAGTCTGCCAGTGAGACGTGGTGCGAGCAGGAGCAGGTGACCAGGATGCCGCCCGGGTTTAGCATCTTGAGCGCGCGCAGATTCATCTCCTTGTAGCCGCGGACGGCGCCTTCCATGGCTCGTTTAGACTTGGCGAAGGCGGGTGGGTCGAGGACGATCGTGTCGTACTTTTTGCCGCTGGCCTCGTACTCGCGGAGCAGGTCAAAGGCGTCGGCTTCGATCCAGTCGACTTTGGCAGACAGGTTAGGGTTGAGCTCCAGGTTGCGGTCGGCGACTTCGAGTGCAGCAACACTGGCGTCGACACCGGTGACGGTCTCGCAGGATTGGGCGAGGTGGAGGGCGAAGCCGCCCTGGTAGGTGCAGATATCCAGTGCCTTGCCGTGCGCGTAGCTTGCCGCGGCGGCGTAGTTGAGGCGCTGGTCGAGGAAGGCACCGGTCTTCTGGCCGGACATGGCGTCGTACAGAAAATTGAGACCATTGATGGTGAAGGTGGTCTGGAGGAGCGGATCTTCGCGGTCGGCGTAAAGCGGCTCGCCGGACGGAAACTCGAGTTGCTCGGCGACGCGGATGCGGGAGTCTGGCCGCTCAATAATGGTGGCAGGGTGCAGCCGCGTCTGGAGCGTGCGGGTCACGACTTCGCGGACGTCTGGCTGGGCTGTGCCCTGGGTGAGCAGTTGCAGGAGGATAAGGTCGTTGTAGCGGTCGGCGATGATGCCGGGGAGTTCGTCGGCTTCAGAAAAAATGAGGCGGTGCGCGTTGTCTTTTTCGCCTCTGGGGGAGAGCTGTTCGCGTAGATCCAGGGCGGCCGTGATGCGGGTGGCAATAAGTTCCAGGAATGCCTCGCGGGGGAGCGCGGGCTGGGTGGAGATCAGGCGCAAGGTGATCTGCGAGGCGGAGCTGAAGATCGCTGTGCCGAGAGGGATGCCGCGGGAGTCGAGCACCGTGACTAGAGCGCCGGGTTCAAGGTCTGTAGCGTCGACTGCGGGGAGGATCTGCTCGACTTCAGAGCGATAGACCCAGACGGAGCCCTCGCGGAGATTGTCTGCGGCACGGCGGGTGACGATGGCCGCGG
>JAYVDT010000438.1:0-3509 GCA_043749265.1 Rhodanobacteraceae bacterium
TTGCATGGGACGTAGATGCTGTAACTTTGGTGGGTCGTTCCCATCATGCCACCCGAATGGCTTCCAAAATGACGGTTGGTCAGGGATGCGACGCTGGTGTAATTGCTCAAGCTGATGTTAATACCTCCGGTTGCTTGGGTGATGTTGTAAGTAAATGAACCAACGAACTGAGCCATCGAGTTGAACCTAGCGGAAACATAACCTTGCCCTCCGAAGGTATATAAGGCCCCTGTTCGCCCGGTCATATAGTAGTCATTCAATGCGTTGGTAACACCAGCCGACGTAGCCATTCCATCTGATCCAAACGACCACACTCCAAATCTGACGTCGGTCGGACCCGATCCAGAAACGAACTGCGCAGTGAGCAATGCTGCTAGCCCTGTTTTAGCAATTGACTGGCCCACTCCACTCGGAGCACTTGCCGTGCAGTTCCTGCCGTTACTTGGGGCAACAAAAGTGAGAGGCCGTCGTACACATGTCATCATCTTTGCTTCTCTTCGATTCAGCCCAACATCCGCAACAGAGGCACCGCCAGCCAGCCTGCGCAGAAGTCAGCTAAGACAATGCATCCGATGGATGCCAGGAACAAGGCAACCAGCAGTGTTTTTCCTGCCAACGAAGGCTTTTCAGAGGCCAGAGAACTTACCAGCTTAGCCATGCCAAAGATCGTGCAGGCGGAGACAACGCCGATAACCAAACCGACGCATACTGCTATCAGGTAGCCGAGATGACTGGCATGAGTCGCCTGAGCGGTATGCACAGCCGACATGAAAGGCACAATGAAGCCAACGAGGGCGATCAGGTTCCAGATTGTCAACTCAGCACCCCTTGCGGGGAATCCCCGCTCCAGCTCCTGCAATGGCAGCTCCACCACCGAGTAGGTCCGGCCCCTTGCCAAGAGCCGCTCCGATGTTTCCGGAGACGCTGTTGCCAGCGCGGAAGGGATTAGTGAGTTTGTTTAGACCTAAAAAGTCCACTATGCCCGTCGGAAGATTGGTCTCACCGGTGATGCTGGAGCGGACGCCAAAACTGGTTGCACCACCTGCCACAGCCCCGCCGAGGAACGATCCTGCGCTATAAGCTAGGCCAGCATTGTTTCCGCTGGCCAAATCGCCTTTCACACTTTGGTATAGACGGTACCCCCCCGTACGCACCAGCAGCAAGTAGTGCACCGGTCACCACCGCAGGACTTGCAACCGTTGCAAGGGCGGCGGTGGCGCCCGCAACGACGAGCCCCGTAACCAAGCCTGTGGCAGCGCCTTTCACGAAGCAAGGGAGTATCTGGTTATTTGGGGCAGGTCACGACTCTTCAGCAACGTCAGCAGCACCTCGTGTAAATCTGCGTTCGAGCCGAAACCATGCTCGACCCGAATAAAGCGCACTGGCGCTTAAGGAAAAGGCGCCATAGGCCAGCCCCATCCACGCTGTCACTCCGATGCTTCCCCTGCTTAGGCAAGATGCCACTACAAGCAGTATGAGACCAGTTCCAACTCGACCGGCAAATGATGCCGAGCAAGAAGCGATGACGAAACGGGCGAATCCATTCCGACGAATCCGCAGCCAATCGGCCTCACGTATTTCAATGTTCCCAAGAAGCTCATAGTCTTGCTCGCGCAACAGGGGGATCATATTGACGCCTTCCAGGCTAGCGGTTTGAACCATTGAAATCGCCCCTCGAGCTCAGTGTGTACAAGGATTGTAGTTTGAAATCGCTGTACCGATCCCAACGACGGCGGCTCCCGCCGCAGCCACAGTTGCTCCCTGCGTCAATTGCAGGTCGTTCGTTATGAAGTTGGAAAAGCCCCTCACGGCATTTCCAATCTCTGGAGCATAAGCAGCAGCAAGGGCCGCAGCGGGGCCGGCAGTTAGGATCGCTCCGGCGGCCAACGCAGAAGCTCCATAGAAACAGACGTAAGTGTTTGGATTGTTCAATGCCCCCGCACCTTTGTTGATACCTTTGGCGAGCGCAAGTATCCGTGCTTGATCTGGGTCAGGTTGTTTACTTGGGACTCTCCGTGGATCGCCATGCACCTAAATCACTCCCCCTGAGTAGCCTGACGATCATCCCCCCGAAGTCGGGTCGTTGGGAGCATTTGGATTTCCGTTTGTGAGGCGTGTGCGTATAAATTTTCCTTGGTTTTGTGCCTCGACATTGCCGGTGAATTGAGGTGCTTGTAAGTAGTCTACTAATTCACTGATACCTGCAGTAGCAATCAAGATTCCGATGTCACATGAGGTTCCGCAACCGCCATGATCATAAGCTCCATCGCCGTGAGTTCCCTGCTGCAATCCTAGTGGATCGGTGAATGCTAACGGGTTGTTTCCAGTGTAGGCATATCTGTTCAAACTCTGAGGATCCTCAGGTTGATAGCTTCCATCATAGGGATCCGGCGTAGTCCATCGAGCCGTGGTGGAGGAATACATCCGAAATCCAGCGTGGTCGAGTCCTGAAGCATCATGTTCGAGGCTGGTAAAGATGAAGTTGTCGGTACTGGAACCGGAGATCATTTGGCCAAAAGGTGTGTAGTCAAGTGCTCCCTTCAACGTTCCGTTGCTATCGACCGACCCGACCTCTGTTCCGAGGTGATCGGGAAGCGTATAGACCGGAGTTGCCGTCTGCGTTCCGGCGACCACAGCGATCTTTTGGCCCCCGGCGTTGATGAAATCGGTCCATCCGGCTGCGCCTTGGCTTGGATCCAAGGTGGCGATCAGCTGTCCAGCAAAGTAGTAGTACTCCTTTGACGTACCTCCTCGTGCTACCTGCGCACATGCGCCGACTGCATCATAGACGTAGGAGGCACCGTCGCTGCTCTGCACCAGCATGCCTTCATCATCATAGCTGTAGGACGTCACGGAGTCGTTCAGCAGGCGTCCGCCGGCATCATAGCTGAAACTTGACACCTGGTTTTGTGCGTTGATCGGTTGGGTAAAGCCTGTAGAACCCCTCGAGCTGAGATTTCCCCATGCATCCAAGGTGTACTGCTGGTTGAGACCACCGGGGGCAGGCGCAGACGAACTTCCTCCGGTCATCGTGGCTCCAGAAAAGTTGACATTGAAATCTCCGTCGGAAGAGTACGACAAGGCATAATTGGCCGATGTGCCTTGAGCAATTGAAGTCAGTGAGATGGTTGCTCCACTCACCGTGGCCGTCACCGGAGATCCGCTGCCATTCAGCAGACTTGCAAGGCTTGAGGCAAGCCTTATCGAGGTGCTCCCCCGACCGTAAGGCGTAGACACAGAGTAAGGACCGACGGTGAGGTTAACATAACCGCTGCTGCGCTCCATCTCCGACTCACAGCTCCGGTCGACCATCCAAGGTAATACGAATAAGAGCGAAGGCCTTAACCGCTTCCTCAAGTGGACCTTCTTCGGCGGCGAAGGCATCATCCTGGAGAACAGCAGGGATGAACAACGCAAGACCATCAAATACAACCACCTGACTGATCTTCCATCACCTGTGCTCACTGACCCGGCTCGTCCAGAAAACTGGAAAAACGGGGGGAAATTAT
>JAYVDT010000439.1:0-3500 GCA_043749265.1 Rhodanobacteraceae bacterium
GTCCTCAACCGCCTCCGCGCCGTAACTCCCCGGACCCTCGTTCTCTTCCTCCTCAGCGGCGGAGCCTCCGCCATGCTCGAGCAGCCCCTCGACCCAACCATCACCAATACCGAACTAGCCGACTTCTACCGCATCCTCGTAGCCTCCGGCCTCCCCATCGCCCAGATGAACGTCCTCCGCAAGCATCTCTCCGCCGTCAAGGGCGGCCGTCTCGCCCTCGAAGCCGCGGCAGCCTACGCACAGGTCACCCTCATCGTCTCCGACGTCCCCACCTTCACTCCGGACACCGTAGCCTCCGGCCCCTCGCTCCCCGACCCCTCCACCACCGCCGACTGCCGCCATATCCTGGCCAGGCTCCCACCCAACACCCTCCCCGCCTCCATCAACCGATTCCTGACCAGCCCTACCCTCCCGGATACCCCCAAGCCTATCCACCCCGCCTTCGTCCGCACCCACTGGAAGCAAATCCTCTCCACCCACGACCTCACCCAGGCCGCCATCGAGGCCGCCACCCAGGCCGGCCTCCATCCCGTCATAGACAACACCTGCGACGACTGGGACTACCACCGCGCCGCCCTCCACCTCCTGAACCGTGCCGCCCACCTTCCCAAACGGTCCATCCTCATCTCGACGGGCGAAGTATCCGTAACTCTGGGCTCATCTCCCGGCATAGGTGGTCGCAACGCCCAGTTCGCCCTCTTCTGCGCCGCCCAACTCAACCAATCCCGTCACCCCATCACCGTCCTGAGTGCAGGCACCGACGGCATCGACGGCAACAGCCCAGCCACCGGAGCCCTCGCCGATCGGCAAACCTACGTCCGCGCCCATGCCCAAAACCTGAACCCGGAGATCGCCCTGACCGATTTCAACGCCTACCCCCTCTTCGCCACCCTCGGCGACGCCATCCAAACCGGCCCCACCGGCAACAACCTCCGCGACCTCCGCCTTCTCCTCCACCAATAAATCCCCTCCGTGCCCCAGCCCCTACGCACCCCAACCCAATCCCGCCGTCGGCCTCGTTTCGCTCTTCCCCTTCAAGACCCGGAGATATTCTTCAAACCATCCGCATACCCGAACAGAAACACCACCCCAATCCCAAAGCTATAAGCTGCCGCCAACCCCGTAAGCACCGGAGCCCATCCCTTCCATCCTCTTCCCGCCTTGAACAATCCCGCCGCTGAAGCCGTCATCAGCGTATTCATCAATACCAGCCCCACCAGAAACACGCTCAACCCCAGCAACCCTCGGCTCACCCCACCCAGATTCGAAGCCAGCAGAAACAAGGCAATCTGGCTGGGAGTCTCCGCCCCCAGTCCATGAATCACTCCAATCCCAAAGCAGGCCGGCCCATTCACCTCCCGGCCCGGTCCCATCGCCAGCTGCGCATCTCCCGTCCGCCAACGCCGCCACCGCAGATGCCCCCATCTCACCGCACTCATCACCAAAGACCCACGCGACTTCGGCCTCACCCGCCCATTACTCCGAACCAGCGTCCCCAGCACGTACACCGCAAGCACCATCAGCGTGATCCCCACCAGCTTCTCCGCCCACCGGTCCAGCCCCTGTGGCAGCGCCAGCTTGAACCCGATCACCGCGCCACCTAGCGCCGCAACCGTAACCGCATGCCCAATGGCATACATAAATCCCAACCGCATCGTCCGTCGCGGCGTAGCTTCAATCCCGGCAATATCGGTAATCGCCGCAATATGGTCGTAGTCGAACCCATGCCGAAAACCCAGCACCCCAGCCGACAGTAATAAAACATTGAGCGAAGCATTCATACCGACTCCCAGCATAGACGACGAATCTCCGTTCGCCACCTCCATCCGAACTACCTTCGCTGTTGCTTCTTGGGTAGATCGGAGCTTCAGCCCGGCATCTCACCCGCCACAAAACCGGGCTGCACCCCTGAGATGCTCTCAACCCCAACCCAAAACCTCTAAGCCGCCCCTCAAGACCCGGAAACAGTCATCCCGACCAAAGCCCCTCAGCTTTATCAACAGCCATACACCCCTCTTCCCCCGAACGAAGGATACGTGCTTTACAATCCTGTCAAAGCCTCACTATGGATTACACGGCACTTCCCCCTAACGATCTAGCCCAACTCTGTAGCGACGCGGGCACCCAGCCCGCCTGGGAAGAGTTCGTGCGAAGATTTCAACGGCCCATTGCCCTCGCCGTCGCCCGCACCGCCCGCAGCTGGGGCATCTCATCCCCCGCCCTCATCGACGACCTCGTCCAGGACACCTTCCTCCGCCTCTGCGCCGACAACGCCCGCCTCCTCAAAAACTTCATTCCGCGCGAGCCCGACTCCATCATCGGTTTCCTCAAAGTCATCGCCTCCAACACCACCCACGACCACCTCCGCGGAGAAAACAGCCAGAAGCGCGGCGGCAACCTGGACCGCTTCGAAAGCCCCCACGGCAATCTCGACACCCTCTACGAAGCCCCCGGCCAGGACCTCATCCCGGAGAAAACCATCCAGCTCTCCGAAATCGACCGTGCCCTCCAGTCCTTCGTCCCCCACATCCTCACCGAGCGCGACCGAACCATCTTCTGGCTCTACTTCCAGCAGGGCTTCAGTGCCCGCGACATCGGCGCCATCGCCACCATCGGTCTCACCGTCAAGGGCGTCGAAAGCTCCATCCACCGCACCACCCGCCAGATCCGCCAGGCATTAGCCCCACCCCCGTCAAAAGGCTTTCCGGCCTCCAGCACGTTAAACGAGGAGAGCCAATGAGCGAGCCCCGCCAAATCCCGTCTCCGCTCCCCGACGGCGAAGTCAACCCCACCGAAAATACAGCTGCGGCCAAACCCGCTCCTGAGACCTCGGTTTCGATCCCCACCAGTAATCCAGGTGCCCCAGATCTCGCCTCAAATACATTGGTTTCTGGACAACCCACCCCCTGCCCCCCGGACACGATCTGGCTGGACCTGTGTGCCGGCACCTACCCCTCCCAGTCCGGATCGCAAACCACCCCAGCCCAAACCTCTGAAGCCCTCCTGCACCACGCCGCCACCTGCCCGCACTGCGCCCCCCTCCTCCATCAAGCCGCCGCCATCTTCCATGAAGACACCACCCCTGAAGAAGAAGCCCTTCTGGCCCTCCTCCCTACCTCCTCCACAACCATCCAGCACCAATTAGCCACCCGCCTCCATCAAGCCGCCACGTCCGGCACGACCCAAACCTCCTCCGTGCCCCCTTCATCGCAGTCTCTCCGCGATGAGCGAGTCCAACCCGAACTCCAACCCACCCCCACCCCCATTCCCGCCCCCAGACGCCTGCTCACCTGGCCCACCCGTTGGCCTGCCCGCTTCGCCACCATAGCCCTCGCCACCGCCGCTGGATGGGCTCTCGTCTGGTCTGGCGTCACCTACTTCCGCCCCCCATCCGAGCCCCAGCTCCTCGCCCAGGCCTACGACCGCCAACGCCCCTCTGAACTCCGCATCCCCGGCAGCGACCCGGGCCCACTCCACTCCCCCACCCGCGGCGCCAACCC
>JAYVDT010000440.1:0-28615 GCA_043749265.1 Rhodanobacteraceae bacterium
GATCCATCTGGAGCCGTCGAGGGAGAGGCCGCCGCCCGGCACGACGCAGTGGATATGAGGATGATGCTGGAGGTTCTGTCCCCAGGTGTGCAACACACTGAGCAAGCCGATGTCTGCCGCTGGAAAGCGTCCAGTCTCGAATACCCATTTACGGCTGAATAGTTTTCGCTCGCAAGGAGTTTGTTGTCTTCAAAAGAATGTTTTAAGAACGAGCGGTTGGCCAATCACGATAGCGGTATCAGAAATACTGCTTTGATGCCGATGTTGACAGCAAACCTTCCGCTTCTCAGAGCAGTAACCGCTTACGGCGCGGAGACAAGTAAATATTTTTCGACACTTTTCTTGCCGTTTGGTGGTCAAGCTCATCACGTCGGACACTTTCGCAACTTGAACTCCTTGAAGCTGGACTCGATCATAATAATGCGGCAATAGACACGAAGCCTCGCTTCCACAAAGCTGGGGATTGGCTATCCGCGCAACGTTACGTCCCCAATCCACAAGTCGGTCGATGCACTCGCCGTTGAACACTTGTGCCCCTTCTAGGGTCCGTGCGCCGCTCTTTGAGCGCGCTAATCGAAGTCGATGAGGTCAATATCCAGCTCCTCGTAAATCGCCACCACGTCTAGCGTAAGGCAACCTATTCGTATTCACGTTCAAATTACCTTCAGCTTCGGCGACCTGATTTGCATGTTGTAGTTGTAGACCAGCACTGTCACTATTCCAAAAGCAATTCCGGTAAGAGCGAGCGGCGCGGCAAAGGGAGGCGAAGCGGTAAGCGAAAATCGCAGCAGGATTGTCGAGATGACAAAAGCTTCATTCCGAAAGACGAGTTCGTAACTATCCGACACCACGATCGAGAGGATGACGATCAAGACGTCAGTGAAAATCATGACCGTGAACAAATCGGTGTAGAAAAAAGCGTTTGGGTCTGGCTGCGCTGCCCCCTGATAAACATTGTTGTACACCTGCACAACGTAAGCCGAAAGATTGGAAACGACCAACACGACAAATAAGACGGTAAGTCCCAGCGCAATGAGCTCTTTGCGCTTGATGAATTTCAGCAGCTCGGCAGATCTGGTGGGTCCCTCTTCCTGCGGTGGCAACCGCTTCTGCGCGGCATGAAGGAAGACGCTGACAAGAAAGAACATCAGCAGACCGGCGCAGACGTCAAGTAGTGTGCGCCTTATCTCGGGCGATAAACTTATGATCTTGCCACCATCCGCCAAGTGGGCGATATCCTTGAAAAATTTTCGAATGAAGATCAACGAGACAATCTCGAATTGCTTCGCAATCGATCGTGTTGTAGACTTTGGGATCGCGCCGATTAGCATCAACGCTTCATAGAAAAGGATGAAGCTGAAGGGGGTATAGATTGCGGAAAGATAGCTCGTTCCGACTGCCTCAATCAGCCGCCCAGGATGAGGCAGTGTAGACGCCGCGAACACAAGCGACACGTGAACTAAGAAGCTTGCGACGCTGAGCTTGACGATCAGATGTTCCAGTCGGTTTTGCTGACGGGCCGAGAACAGCCAAAGATAGAGCGAAGCTAGGGAATCTTCAGTGCGCTTCATTACGGTTTCCATGCCATCCAGTCCTATTCTGCTGAGCCAGTGAAGGATTTGTGGTGCTCTTAGGTGAAGTTAGGGTAATACAGATTGCAGTATTTTATGAGTCGGTGGTCAGCTGCCGGGGGACTGTCATCTTGCGCGCTCATG
Organism: Rhodanobacteraceae bacterium; assembly: GCA_043749265.1. Lineage (GTDB taxonomy): Bacteria > Acidobacteriota > Terriglobia > Terriglobales > Acidobacteriaceae > Edaphobacter. Next base: position 1,716 of record JAYVDT010000440.1, read on the forward strand.
AGGTTCCCCAACCTGCGATAGTGCCACGTCAGCTTCGGTCCGAGCAAGTTTTAGTTGCATCTTGAGGGGAAGGCAAAGCATTTTGACTTGATGGGCGTCTCCTCAGTCTGACGGAGGCGTACGTCGCCGCTTTCTTTGCAAAAGCGGTTATATGCGAGCAGGTAGGTCTCCAGCAGCCCCGGAGAATTGACCATAATGGCATACATGTTAGAAACAAATCGCAATTGAATCTTGGCTATCCCAAAACTGTCTTGCCGGTTCCAATTATGCTGTTGATCATCTGCACGCAAAATACTATTTTTACGACGTATGTGATGTCTGTAGACTCCATCCCTAATCCATGGAACGAAATTTTCTGCATATTGTGCTGTAACCTTCGACGAAGAGGAGTTGAGCACGTCCGCACCCTGACAGGCTGGATCATCTGGTGACCACTCCCAACCTCTTTGGTCCTCACGTTCATTACGCAATTTGTCACTATACTTAACAAAGTTGACTAATCTTGCATCGGACATGACTTATTTTGCGATGTCCAAAATCGTTGAAGGGTTCGGTCCCAGCGAACGTTCGTGGCCCAACACGTTCATCGTGCCATTTTGGAAGCCGCACGGATCAACGCCCCAGAAAAACCAGTTAGAGAGTGTTCGACTGCCATCTCCGTTGCCAGCACTTGAATTCCGGTGCAGTAGGTGGGATATGGATGAATAGTGCCGGCGAGGTCGCTCACTTTGAGTCTGTGTTGCATGGCCAATACAATCTCAATGATTGCTTCTCCCGCGCTATGACCGACGATGGTTGCGCCGAGAATTGTTCCCTCTCGCGTTGTGATTATTTTGAGCATTCCCTCGAGATCGTTGTCGCAAACGGCGCGGTCTACTCTTGTGATCGGCCAGGATGCCACGACTACGTTGTTGGGATCGGAGGATCGGGCTTCGGCTTCGGTCTGGCCTACCTGAGCGACTTCCGGTTTGCAGAATGTGACCCGCGGCATGGCAGAAGAAAAGCCGGAGTTGCTCCCTGGCAGCAAGGCATTGCGTGCCGCTTGAAATCCCTGCCAACCTGCAAAATGCGAGAACTGTTGGCCGCCTAGAACATCACCAGCGGCATAGATTGTGCTGGTAGACGTCTGGAGGTGATCATTCACCTCGATACCGTGTTCGGTATATTTGACGCCCGCCGCCTCAAGGTTCAAGCCATCAAGGGTCGGTCTGCGGCCCGCAGCTACGAAGAGTAAATCGCATTCGACTTTATTTCGCTCGGAACGCACAGCGATCTGGGTTCCACCGCTTTTTGCAACCGAAAGGACTCGCTCGGAGACGATCTGAATACCCTCACGTTGGAGAACCTGAAGAATAATTTCGGAAGCGTCTTGCTCCTCCTTTGGCAGTAGCCGTTCCGCGAAGATCGTCACCTTGGTTCCCAACCGCTGGTAGGCCTGGGCGGTTTCTACCCCCACTGGGCCGCCACCGATAACCACCATGGTCTGCGGCAGGCGGTCATTCTCGAAGATCTCCCGGTAAGTCAAAAACGGTATCTCGTTGAGGCCTGGAATTGGTGGAATGGCTGGTTGTGCTCCTGTTCCGATGAGAATCTTCTTTGCTGTCAGAAGGCTCTTCCCAACAAGTAGGGTATGGGGATTGACAAAGCTCACAGGCCCGAAGAAAACATCCATGCCCTTCTGTTGCATTTCCTCCGGGGTGGTGCCTTTGTAGATCTGTTGAACAGTTGAGCGAAGATACTCACGTACCTTCACCATGTCGATGACGGGTGCCTGAGATTGAATGCCAAACTGCGATGCGGTGCGCATATCATGGGCGACCGTTGCGATCTTAAGCAATGACTTACTTGGCACGCAGCCTGACCATGTGCAATCCCCTCCAATGCGATCCTTCTCCAAAAGGGCTATCCGCGCCCCTAGCTTGACTGCGAACTCGGCGGCGATCAGACCAACCGATCCTGCCCCTATGATTGCGAGGTCATACGTCTCTGCGCCCATATTTAAGCTCCTTTGTTATCAAACTGTAAGTTGGGCACCCAATGCAGGAAGAACAGGGCCGCGACGGCCATCATGACCGTCCCATAGAGCAAGCCATCGAAGGAATAGTACTCGCCGAGGAACCCTGCAAGAAGCGAGCCAACGATGGCTCCGACGCTAAGGAGTACCGAGTAGACGCCCATGGCGGCTCCGCGGCCTGCCTTGACCGGCAGTGTGCCTGCCAACCATGAAAGAGCCGCAGGGGTGAAGCCGCTTTCGATCATGATCAAAATTGCGGTGATGGAACCGATGATCCATCGAGTAGCCATGGATTGATGGATTGAGTGGTTGAAGAGATAAAGACCAGCGCAGACCGGAAGCATGGCAGCGACTGTGGTCCTCATAGCGTTATGTAGGTGGATATGGGGAAGGATGAAGCTCCAGGCTGTAACGCCGACGCCGAACACAATCGAATAGCCGAGCAGCATCCACCCTACGCGAGCAGGATCGGACGCGTAGATGCCCGCAAGGTATTGGGGTTTCGTAGAGTGTTCGGTTAGAAGGAAAGGCAAGGTTGGACCAAGCCAGAGGCCCACGACCGAGTTGACGCACAGCCACACCGGAGCCAGGTGACGAAGTGCCGGAAGGGTGAGAGTTTCCTTCAAGTCGGCGATGGGATTGACGAACTGGCTCTTTATCTGTCTAGATACGCTTCGAAAGAGGGCCGCGGCGCAGATGAGGTAGATGACGGCGACGGCTGCGAATGCTGCGCCATTCAGAAAACGAAACAGTTGTGCTGCGGTGACGCCCCCAAGAGCGAGGCCGGCCAGTAAAGTCAGCTCGAAGTAACTCATGGCGCGAACGCGCAATGCAGGACGGCCTTCCGTTGCGGTGGTGATATAGGCCAGCAATGCGGGAACTACAGCTGCCGCACCAATCCCCTCAAGTGTCCTGCTTAAGAAAAAGATGGAGGGCGATGCGGAGATGCCAAACAGGAAAACAGCTATCGCACCAACGAGGGCGCCAGCGGTCATTAGCCAACGGGGCTGCAACGCGTCTGAAGCCAATCCCATCGGGATTGAAGCAAACAGTTCTGCAGCGAATGACACTGCACTGAGAGTGCCAACTAAGCCAGCACTCAGATGAGCGCCTCGGGTGTTCAATGACGCAAGATATAGGCCGATTAGAATACCGCTGGTTCCACTTGCGATTCGAAGTAATGCGTGCGCCAGGATTGCGCCGGTGAGGTGATGGTGCATCTCGCCCCCCTCCACTACGGGGCTAGGCATCAGCAAAAGAACCGGACTGTCAACACGCTGAGTCAACGAAGCGGAAACCTTACCCATTATTGTCAGATGCACTTTTTAGCTAGCCATCTGCTTTCAAGCGAATCGAGCGAGATGACACCTGCACCGAAGGTGAGAATCATCAAGGACGCGAAGAGCGATATTCCGATCGGTTTACTCCCCACAATATCTAGGCGGAAATCTTTAGGACGTTGCCGCAAAGCACGCAACAAGAGCCCCCAGTAAAGGCAGCGCATGTTGCAATACGGATTTCCCAATCCGACGTGACCGCAGGAACTGGCAGCAGGATAAAACTGCTTGTCAAAATCGAGCCGGCACCACACATTCACTTGTACGCACCTGGCGCAGAAAGAATGGAGATAAGGTCGTCAAGCTTAAATTGAGCGCCATACATCCGTGCGCGTTGCCTGATGCCTGATTTCTTTCGTCTCAACTTCGTACTTGGCATGCGTCTTTACAAAGGACTCTATTTCTGTGTAGATCTTCGTCTTTCAGGCCAGGCGGTTAGAAAGCCTAGCTTGGTTCTATGGGCTGGCAAACCCGCTTTTCCCTTTCATCTGATTCAGAGTAGCTTTACTTACAGCACGCCCTGACCTTTTGGTTGAGGATTCTGTCGCGCAAACAACAAGAGAGAGGTTACAGATGAGCGAAGTTTCAACGCAACCGGGTTTGTCGACGCTGCCCGAGCAAAAACCGCAGAAGAAAGACGCGGATTATGTCTTCTTCGAACTCACGCGCAGCATCTGCCCAGAGTGCCGCAAGGTGATCGACGCTAAGATCTTGCTGCGCGATAACAAGGTTTACATGGCAAAACGCTGTCCCGACTGTGGTCCATTCGAGGCATTGGTCTATGGCGACGCAGAGATGTACATGACGTTCGCGAAGTACAACAAGCCCGGAACCATTCCCCTTGCATTCGGCACCGAGATCAAAGACGGGTGCCCCCTAGATTGTGGTCTCTGCCCCGACCACCAGCAGCACGCATGCCTCGGGATTATCGAGGTGAACAGCAACTGCAATATGAACTGTCCACTCTGCTTTGCCGCGGCTCGTCCCGGCTTCAGCCTTACGATGGAAGAGGTCGAATCCATTCTGGACGACTTCATCCGCACGGAAGGATCACCGGAGGTCATCCAGTTTTCAGGCGGAGAGCCCACAATTCACCCCCAGATTATGGACTTCGTCCGCGCTGCCAAAAGCCGCGGGATCCCTTTTGTCATGGTCAACACTAATGGAAAGAGGATTGCAAACGATGACCGTTTCCTCGCTGAGCTAAACGAAGTTCGCCCATCGCTCTACTTTCAGTTTGATGGCTTCGATTCTGAGACTTACCGCATTATTCGCGGAGAACCCGACATACTTGAAGAGAAGTTACGTGCGCTGGATCGCCTCCACTCTATCGGACTGGATGTCACTCTCGTTCCGGCAATCGAACGCGGTGTCAACGAGCACGAGATCGGCAGGATCATCGAATTTGCCATCAAGCATCCGGCCGTGCGTGGGATCAACTTCCAACCCGCGTTCCACGCCGGCCGGCACATGAAGCATGATCCGATGCAGCGCATCACCATCCCCGACATATTGAAGATGATCGAGAAGCAGACGGACGCGCGCTTTATGGTCAGCGACTTCATCCCCGTTCCCTGCTGCTTTCCCACCTGCAACGCCGTTACCTATGCCTTCATCGACGGCGAGCAGGTCACACCACTTTCCCGCGTCGTCAACGTCTACGAATACCTCGATTACATCACCAACCGAGTGATGCCTGACTTCAGCATGGAGGTCAAACGGGCGCTGGAAGGTCTGTGGTCATCCTCCTCGGTTCCCGGCTCGCAGAAGTCTGCGGAGCAGTTCTCTCTTTCGTGCCAGGCGTGCGGCCTGCCAGAGAGTCTGACAGTGGGTGACCTTGCTAAAAACATGCTCATGATCATGCTGACGGATTTCATGGACCCATGGACCTTCAATCAAAAAAACCTGATGAAGTGCTGCAAGGAATTTCTCCTTCCTGGGGGCAAGCAGGTTCCGTTCTGTTCGTACAACACAATCGGGTACCGCGAGCAGGCCCGGACGCAACTAGACGCGATGGAACCGGAACGCCGCCGTGCCAGACGTGAGGGTACGCCCTACATCCCACAGCCGATTAACTTCGATATGACTAAAGGATCTAGGCCGGTTTTGACAGACATCGTTCTGGGACCGACCTATGAGTGAAAACACTGAGCAGACTAAACCCAACGTAAAGCAATGCTGCGCCCTGGCTTATGGCAGTGATGCTGCGCGTTTTCTCCTCGGGGATAGCTTTCATCCCGGTGGCGTCGAGTTGACGATGGAGTTGTGTCAATCATTGAATCTCAATCTCAAGTCGATTCTTCTTGATGTCGCCTCCGGAAAGGGCACAAGTGCGTTTGCAGTCGCAGAGCAGTTTGGCTGCCGCGTGATCGGTATCGATTTGAGCCAAGCCAACGTCGAGGAGGCCAACCAGGAGTCGGTTGTTCGCGGACTCCAAGACCGCGTACGATTTCAACTCGCAGATGCTGAAGCCCTTCCTTTTGAACCAGACAGTTTCGACGCGATTCTTTGTGAGTGCGCCTTCTGCACGTTCCCTGATAAAGCAACGGCGGCCTCCGAGTTCGCACGCGTCCTTCGCCCTGGTGGGCGAGTAGGTATCAGCGATCTAACGCGGATATCGGAGCCCATTCCTGAATTGGATGGGCTTCTCGCGTGGATCGCCTGTATCGGTGACGCTCAACCTTTGGAAACATACGCGAACTGGCTCGTAAAGGCAGGATTTGCCGTCGTGGCAAGTTGTGCTCGCAACGAATGCCTCGGAAAGATGGTGGAGCAGATTCGTAGCAAGCTCCTGCTGGCTGACATCATGGTGGGCTTGAAGAGGCTCGAACTTCCCGGATTGGATCTCAATCAGGCGAAACAATTTGCCAGCGCTGCGAACAATGCCCTGAAACAGAACAAGTTGGGGTATGCACTCGTGGTCGGAGAATTGGTTACTGTTTGATGTTTAGAAAAGCCATTAGTAACAATTCCCTGTTGATTTCTAATAAAGAATCAGGGAGGGTTGAAGGTTTGGGGGAACTCGGTAGATGAAACCAATATTGATCTTCGACGTGAACGAAACGCTCCTTAATGTAGACGTACTGCAGCCTGAATTCTTGCGGGCGTTTGGCGATCAACACGTTCTCAAAGAGTGGTTTGATGCCGTCGTGCTTTACTCGCAGACTGCTACGTTGATCAACGATTATCAGGACTTTTCGGCTCTTGCCGAACAGGCCCTCGATATGGTGGTTACGGCAAAAGAGGTCGTAATGAACAATGACGACAAGCGAGGAATTCTTGAAAGAATGCTTTCTTTGCCCGCCCATCCAGAGGTTCCTGCGGCCCTTGATCAACTACGCGCCGCAGGATTTCGCTTAGCAGCTCTCACCAACTCTAGTCACAAAGCAGCTGAAGAACAGTTGAGGAACGCAGGTATTCATCATCTCTTTGAACGTGTCCTAAGCGTGGACGCCGTAGGTAAATTCAAACCTGCGCCGGAAGTGTATGCCTATGCTGGCTCCGAGTTGAAGGCGACACCGAGCGAAATGCTGCTGATCGCTGCACATTCATGGGATGTACAAGGTGCGATGCGTGCAGGGCTTCGCGGTGCCTTCATCAAGCGATCAGGGAAGTCATGGTTCAGCAAGATGCTGACGCCGGAGTTCGCCGCTGCCAACCTGGCGGAATTGGCTGCACATCTACACCCGACTGCTTGATTGACTGGAAATTTAAGACCTATTGCAACAGCAAGATTGGTCGGTCCAGCGGCTCGTGCCATTGAGGTTTCGATATGTCTCCACAATAAATTGCCAAAAATCGGTTTCACATTCCCGTTCCCTACCGGCATGGTGCCGAGATCCTCCATATTCGAGCCGAAACGGTAAACTGTAAATTTCCTCAAAACGATAGTTATCAGTGGACAAGGCGGCAGCGTAGAAAATACCAGAATGCTCTTTTTCGCGCAGCCGATCCAAACGTCGTCATTCTCCGAAAATCTTGAATCTTGAACGAGGGATAACGACTAGGACCTTTCAACAGGGAAAGCTGTGTCGAACCACCGCGAATAAGCCGATCAGCCTTCACTCCAATGTGCAGTTCGCAGAGTCATGACCAATTGATCGAAGTCGATGTCACTCCACTTGAGAACTACTCCCGGGTCCGCTCCAATCCCTAACCTTCTACTTACGTCGCGTCAGGGGCACCGTGTGCTTCCGTAATTCCGCCAGCGAATAGAACGTTCCCCGCCAGATCACGCCACGCTGCCACAACGTAATCACCATCGATTGGCACAGCGCATAGATAAACAGGAGCCCGGCAAACGGCGCCAGCAAAACATTCCACGCCGACAGCCCCGAAGGCCTCCCCATTAGCATGTATCCGTAAGCCATTGCAGCGAGCGTGATGGTGGCAGGCAACGAAACTACCCGCGAAAATACCACAAAAAATGGCACCACGCAGAACAGTGCCAGCCATCCGCACGCACCCAGCAAGAGCGTCGCATGGAAGTTGAACGCCGAGAAGATGTTCTTGGTCATGACGCTAATCAACCCGGGTACACCGGCTGCCCAATGGACTCGAACCATCCCTCGGCCAAACACCATGCGCTGCGCCAACCCAGCCCATTTCACCCGCCGCGCCAGGCCCAGGTCCTCCACAATCTCCATCGGGAAAGATTCAAACCCGCCAATTTGACGATAGGCGCTGGTACGAATCATGTTGAAGGCACCGATCCCGATTGCATCCCGGGACTCCGGGTCTGCCACCTTCCACGGACGCGCCGCCCACAATCCAAAGATCTGGAAAAAGGACAGCAGCGCAGCCTCATCCCAACGGTGAATAATCGTCGTGGGCGCCAGGACGAGATGGTCTGCCTTAGTTGCAATAGCACTTGCGAGCGCACGCCGCAGAGAGTCGGCGCGGAACAGAATGTCGGCATCGGTAAACAGCAGGAAATCTGTCTCGGCCTGGGCAGCAGCTTTCGCCATGGCATGAGTCTTACCCAACCATCCCGCCGGCAAATTCGTAACGTGAATTACACTCAGCGCTTCCGGATGAAGAGCCGCAAGGGCGTCCATAAGCTCCCCCGTCGAGTCCGTCGAGCGATCATTCACAGCTATGATTCGTAAGTCGGGATAATCCTGCTGGAGCAACGACTCCAGACACCCCCGGACGTCCGCCTCCTCATTCCTGGCCGGCACGATGACCGTCAGGGTGGGCCTGCCGAACGGCATCAAGTCATATTCGGGGAGCAGGAGGTTGGGAATTTTCGGCAGAGCGAGGTGCGCATCCCAGACGCGGATCACCCACGTGAGGGCGACCAGCCAGGCTATGACTTGGAGGGAAAGATGCACTATCGCTAGAATCTCAGAATCTCACTTTCCCGTCGCGCCATTGCTGAAAAGCCGCTTGGCCAGACAAACAAATCCGTCAGGCCGGTTGCGCAACGGCGGTCTTGACGAAACGGGACCCGACGAACAGCAATATTGCGGCAAACAACATAGTCACTAGTGTCACGCCAAGCCCCGTAGCCAGCGTCGAGTGATCCGACACGATCCCGATAATCTTTGGCGACGGCGTATCGCCCAACGCATGGATCAACAGGAGTTCGAACGCAATCGCCGTAGAGCGCACAGCCGCCGGCACCGCATTGATGATCGCCGCGTTCAGTGGCCCCGTCCCCAGGAAGATCAGGAACATCGCCACCGCGAGCGCGGGCAGCATCGTCACCCTTGGGCCGAAAAAACACAACAACGCCGGAGGGGCAGCCAGCGCCGCAGACCACGCCGAGACCAAGAAAAGCGCTCGGTGATTCGTCTGCAGCCACCGTTGGGCGAGCCATCCCCCAAAGGCCGTTCCACCCAAACCGGCACCGGCGGTAATCGCACCCAGCGTGATCCCTACCGAGTTTGGCGAAAACCCGCTCCGCTGCAAAAACGAAGGCATCCACGCCGAAATGCCCCCCAGCGAAAATGTCACCATCGCCATGCCTAGCGTCGCGTAGAGATACGGTGCATTTCTTGCCAATGCAAAGATGTTTGCCTTGGTAGACCTGTTGGGCTCGCGCCGGGTGTCCGTCTGACCCCGCACGGGCTCTTTCATCAGGAAGAGAATCAACACGGCGATCGTGACTCCAGGAACCGCCGAGACATAAAACGGCATGCGCCAACCGTATTTTGAGCCTACGATCTCTCCGATTAGATACCCAAGAGCCGCTCCCACCGGAATGGCCGTATAAAAGATCGTCAGAATACGATTCCGTTGCGCCTCCGGGAAAAAATCCGCCAACAGCGCCGGCGCAAAGATACCCAGGGATGCCTCTCCAATGCCAAGAATGGCATGGCGCACGATCAATGAATCGAAGGTATGCACCGTCCCGGTCAATACGTTGATCGCACTGATAAGTAGGGCGCAGACAACGATCAGCGGCTTGCGCGGAAAATGATCACCCAGCCACCCCGTCGCAGGCGCCGCCAGCATATATGTCAAGAAGAACCAGAACGTCAGCGACCCGATGTGCGAGTCGGAGACATTGAACTCTTTCTTCACCAGCTCTTGCACGCCCGGCAGTATGTAGCGGTCAATATAGTTCACAAAGTTGAGCGCAGTTAGCAGAACAAGTGCAAGGGTAGCTCCGGCAACTGCCGGGACACGCTGGTTTGGCTTCGTAGCTTCCATCTCGGGAGAGGATAGCAGGCCCGTACAGATTTGCGATGAGCCCACCGACCGCATATGGTCAGGGCTTGGAGGGTGGCATGTCAAACCCCAGAGTAGAGACCAGGCCGCCTTTACCACCCTTTTCACCTGAGACTGCCGTAGAGAAGCTCCAGAAGGCCGAGGACGCTTGGAATACCCATGATCCAGGGCATATTTCCTTGGCCTACACGGTCGACAACCGCTGGCGCAACCGCTCCGAATTAGTCACCGGTCGCGATGCAATCGTAAGCCTGCTGCAGCGCAAGTGAGCCCGGGACCTTCAATACCGGCTCAGCACGAAACTTTGGGGTTTTCGCGGGGACCGCATTGCAGTTCGTTTCGTCTACGAAAGCCACGATGCTGGCGGCCAGTGGTGGCGAAGCTTCGGCAACGAACTTTGGGAGTTTGACGAGCACGGTCTGATGCGATGCCGGGAAGAGTCGATCAACGATCTTTCGATCACTGAGGCGGAAAGAGAGTTCCACTGGCCCTTGGGTCCGCGAGCTGCCGGACACCCGGGGCTCACGGAGATGGGGTCCTACGTTGTTGGAGGCAATGCGTTTTCAGGCCGTGGATAAGTCGCGGTCACGACTGTTGAAATGCCGCCCCGAGGTCGAAAATCACCCTTCACGATGGCCCATTGCGGGTCCGTAGCCTTCACGATGTCGTTCAAAACCTGGTTGACGATGTTTTCCTGAAAGATCCCCAGATTGCGGTAGTGAAACAGGTATTCCTTAAGGCTCTTGAGTTCCAGGCAGTCCTTGCGGGGCATGTAGCGGATGGTCAAAACGCCAAAGTCCGGCAAGCTTGTCTTGGGACAGACAGAAGTGAATTCCGGATCGTCAATCAAAATCTCGTAGGCCTGAAACTGGTTATCCCACACGTCAATCGGCGGGAAAACGTGATCAAGGCCAGAGGCCGCGTGCGTATCGGTGTAGCCGGTGTTTTGGGTGCGCATGGATCTATTCTACTTTCCCGCATGCACAATAAAAGCCTCATATCTCTGAAGTAAGGTATGAGGCTCTCAAGATCAGACTGAGATGCTAATTCCGGCGGCCCAACGTCGGACGATCATCGCCAGTAGTCGTCGTCTCCGGCTTGCTGGGATCGCTGTTACTGCCGCCCGCACGACGCAGGGTGGGCTTGTTGCCATCTTTTTTGTCATTGATCTTGCGCTTATTTTCAAGCCGCGCCAACCGAGCCTTGACGTCATCGAACTCGCTGGTTGTGACCACGTAATCCGGCCGTGGCGGCAGGATTGTTGCTATCTCATCCTCTGAATTCGCAATACGATCCGGCGTTTGAGGATGATCAGAGAACGCCTTCGCCAAGGTACCCGGCTTGTGCTTCTCAAGCGAGTCCAATTTTTCAAATAGCGTAATGAAGCTCTGAGGGTCGTACCCAGCTTTATACATGTATTGCACGCCGAGATAGTCCGCTTCTGCTTCGTCGGAACGGGAAAACTTCAAAAAAGTCAGCGGAATTGCAAGCTGCGAAGCCTCGTAAATTCCGTAGCCTGTCCAGGTCCCCTGCGTGAAAATAATCAGCGGAATCGACCCGATCTGCGCGTAATTGAGCTTAGTCTGCTGCCGCGCCGCATGGTGCGCAATCACGTGTGAAATCTCGTGCGCCATCACACCGGCAAGTTCCGCCTCTTCATCACAATTCATCAGGAGACCGGAGTTGACATAAAAAAAGCCGCCCGGTAGAGCCATCGCGTTAATCTCGTCTGAGTCGATCACTTTGATCGTGAAGGGCAGTTTGGCATCCGAGTTTTTTACCAGATTCTGGCCGATTCGATTTACATATTCGACAACGACCGGATCTGTCACAAGGTGAGCTGACTTTTCGATTTCCATCGAATATTGCTTACCCGTCCGAATCTCCCAATCAGTTGAATACCAGTTCCCCATCCCGCGACCACCAATATTGCGGGTCCCGATTGCATTTACGTCTGCCTCGCTGCCAGGCTTGATGTGCGGATCCAGGTTTTCACCAGGGCTCGGCAAAGAGTCCGTCTGAGCTTTTGCTTTGGTTGCCGCAACCTTGGCGTCTGCTTTCGTTGTCTTCGGATCAGGCTGGGGCACAGGGGCTGACGTTCCCGACGGATTCTTCTGAGGCAAGCCTGCTGGATCCGGGATACTTGCCGCCACCTGACCACAAGCGACGCCGGAGAAACCGAGCACTGTAGCTAGGCCGAGATGGGTGATGCGTCGCATAAAAACTCCTGTGTCTCTCAGTCGAGCAGTGTTCCGATGCCTGAACAAACCCAACTACAGCTTTAGACGCAGATTTTTGCGTAAAGTTTTAGACAAGCCGGCTACGCTTTCACCAGGTGTTATAAGTCGTGCCTTCAGTGGAAAGTTGTTGCGATCCAGAGTGCACGTCGCCGATACCACCCGACTGTGTCTCGTCGATACTTGTATACGACTCTGACTGGCTGGCAAGCCACGTATCCGTGCGCTGAGTAAACGGATCCTTGGGCAACACCTTTAGATAGCCGGCCTGAACCAGATCCTCCAGCGTCTGCGGAGCCTTCTGCTTGTCGTAAGTATAGGAGTCAATCGCAGACCGCATCGTGTGCAGATCTTCCTTCAACACCGCCTCGCGTGCGTGCTTAACGCTCGCCACATAGGACGGCGCGGCGATAGCGGCGAGCACAGCGATGATTGCCATCACGATCATCAACTCGATTAGAGTGAAACCGGACTGCTCATTCCCGCCCTCACGACCACGCAGATGACGTCCGAAGAGTGGAAACCGGAAAGCAAGAAAACGTCGCGAATTGAGCAATTTGGCTACCATGTGTTGTATTTCGTGCCGTCCAGTGCGGTGCCGGTGCTCTTGGTATGGACATCGAAGACATTTTGACCGCCCCAGGAGTCGGAGTCGGCATCATCCTGCATAGACCGCAGGCTCCACTCTTTGGAACCCGTGATCGGGTCAATCGGAATCCGGCGCAAAAACTTCACCTTCTTTGTTTGAACATCAACCCCATCCACGAGCGTATCAAGGTCCGGAGGGTAGTTGAACGAGTCAGTCTTCGTCTGGATCCCGCCCTTTACGGCAGCGTCGTAATAGTGATCGATTGCGTCGCGCATCTCCCAAAGGTCGCGCCGCAACTCTTTCTCCTGTTGACGCTTGACCGCGAACTTCGCAGTAGGAATCGCCACTGATGCCAGAATCGCGATAATCGCCACCGTGATGATCAGTTCAATAAGCGTGACGCCTGAGTCGTATCTAGTTTTTGTGCCAGATGGCGCAGGCGTTAGGTGAGGTCGTACCGAATCACCCAACGCAGCACCCTTTCTCGAACGCCGGAGACAAGACCGGAGCCATGCTTCCATAGGAGTCGTGAGAAAACCGGATTGGACTACATTTCCCATGGCTACTTTACGTGGACTGTCGCTTCGGCGCCGGTAGCGGGAAGGTTCGCCTGAAGATTATCCTTCGCACCAACCTTGACCAGCGCGACCTTCGAGTCGCCCGCCGCTATGGCCTTGAAAGTCAGTGTGCACAAGTTGCCCTGCCCGTTGATGCCGTTCGCTCCGGGTGGACGGCTGGCATTAATGCTCGCCAATCCATTTCCTTCCACGCGATGCACGAGGGCCACCGGCTTCCCATCCTTCTGCAGGAAGTCACCGGCATCCACGTTCACAAGTTCCAGGACATGCGGGTCATACTGAACCTGCATCGGCACGCTAAACACGCCGCGCGAGCTATCCATCATCACGGCAACCTGGAAGGTACTCCCCACGGTCTGGCTCGAACTCGCAGGCATTACGGAAAGCTTGACTGGAGGCGCAGCGGCAGAATCTCCCGCCGGAAGACCAACCATAGCAGCAGCGCTTCCGGAAGTTACCGCTGGACCGGTCGTCGTAGCGGAGAAACCTGCCTGCGGCACCGGCATCGCCTGCTGCTGCATCTGTTGCACCGCTGCAGAGGCGGCGTTTGCGGCCGTGGTCTGGCTGCTCGGGCGAGTTGACCCTGGGTCTGACAAAGCGGAAGCTGCAAAGTTGGTGCGCGGCGTATCGTCATGACGAAGCTCAATGGACGATCCGGTACCGGTATCGATGGCCGCCATATTCAGCCGGGTTAGCACGGACTCACGAACGATGTGCGGAATCAGCAGAAAAACAATCTCGTCCTGCTGTGTCTCCTTGGATTGAGACGAAAAGAAATATTTGAAGAAGGGTAGCTCACCAAGACCTGGGGTACCGGCGACGTTTTTATTGTCCTGTTTGGTCAGAATCCCAGCCAGAATCGAGGGCTCACCCTCACGGAGCTGAATCACCTGCTCCAGAACGCGCTGCGCGATGATCGGCTCGGTTACGCCGGAGATCGTGACGGACCCGTTTTGTTGAGAGACCTCAACCTTGGTCTTTAGCGTCACTTCCCGGTCATAGTGAACAGTCGGGGTGATGTCGATATTCACGCCGACGTCCAGATAAGTGAACTGCGTCTGCACGCCGATGGAGGCAACGCCGGTTGAAACGCCCGCGTTATAAGATCCCGTTGCTACGGGAATCTTCTGACCAATCTTGAGCGTGGCCCGCTGTCCGTCGGTCGCGCGAATGCGCGGATTCTGAAGTACCCGCGTGTCGGTGTCGGAAAGCAACGCATTAAGCGTGCCGCCGGTGATGGACACGGCAAAGTTGGTTGCGTTAAGGTGTGCCAAATTATTCAACGTCAGATTTGTGGCTGCAGTCCCGGGCAGACCATTCCCGTTAGCGGGTGAGGCCGTCGTGGAGGATGTCGCAATCTGCGGCGCAAGTCCAATCGATGTCGGAAGCGTAATTCCAAGATTCCTGATCCTGTCACGGTTCACCTCAAGCACCGCGACGTCAATCACAACCTCTGCCCGAGCCCGATCAAAGTCGTTTATCAACTTTTGCGCCAAAAGGAGTTGATCAGTTGTCGCGCGCATCACAATCGCATTCTGCGACGGAACAAGGTAGAGCTTGACCGAAGGGTCCAGCAGGAGTCGCAGTCCGGTCAGAATTTCGTTGCCATCGTTCGGCTGGGACGAGTTGGAAAGGTAAAACGTCTGCACCGCAAGCTCATCCAGATCAGTGCGCTTGGTGCGAGAGTTCTGCGCGACGAAGATCGTATTCGAAGTCACCGGTTTGTAGAACGTTCCCGCGACCGTACCGACAATCCGCAGAGCTTCTGACAAAGAAACATTAGTCAGATCGATCGGAATGCGCTTGGACGTGTAGTCAGGATCAAAGATTACATTCAGCCCGGCCTGTTTGCCGATGGCCTGATAGATCACCTTGACGTCTTCCACCATGTGCAGCGTATAGGTCTCGGTGGAAACCGTCTTCAGCTCAATCGGCGCCGAGATGGAGTTGATGCTCTCGAGCATCTGGTGCTGCTGCGACATCTGCTCCAGGGCCGCAACGGCGGCCGGTCCGGTTAATCCGGCAGGCGGTTGTTCCCGCTGGGTAATCTCAATCTCCTGCTGGGCCGCCTGGTTCGACGGATCGATCGCGGCGGCACGCATGAACTGGGTAATCGCTCCGGCATAATCGCCGTTTTGCCGTAAAAGTCGGCCTCGGTCGATATGCTGGACCGCCGCCAGAAAGCGCATGCGCTCAAAATGGGCACGATATCGCAAATCCTTCGGAGACTTCTCGTGGGCGTGCCTGTAGCCCTCGTAGGCCGCATCGTAGTCCTCGCGGACCTCCGCGGTCTGGCCGCGCTTGTTCCACGTCCCGGCAGACTGACCGTTTGCAGGCGCGGAAGCTAAAGAGGCGCCAACAAGAAGCGCAATCGGTGCAATACGCAGAGTGAGCATCTGGGCGTCAGCTAAAGAATTGAAGTGATAGAGGAACCCGCGGGTCATGCTGAATCGTACCGCTTTCTGTGCATGGTGAGTGTTGTCTCGGCAGGTTCCGAGGAGTTCTCCCCGCGTATCTGGGGAAGGGTTGACATTGCCGACAACAGGAGGTGACCCTCTACGTTTTTGCTCCGGCGAGTATAGCATTCGGATCATTTCTAGCCTCTCAAGAAATCAGCCGGGCGGGGAACCAGGTCCACGGACTCGTAACAAAAGACTCGTGGCTGCTCAACCGGAGGCGAAAGCTTGTCAAGGCCCTCGCCGATGGAGTTTAGACGCCCTATGGCCCGTTGGGTGAGGGGTGACCACGATGTAAAATTAGAGGTCTATGGCACGAGGAATGCAAGTTACGACTCCGACGCAGGCAGCCAAGCCCGTGGTGAAAGAGAAAGACCGTGATCCGGTAGCTGCCGGTAAGCGAGATGCCGCGTTCAACCGTTCCGCCACCTTCAACTATTTCCTGACCGATAAATACGAAGCCGGGGTGGCGCTTCGAGGCACCGAAGTCAAGTCGATCCGCGAAGGTAAGGCCAATCTCAAGGATGCCTATGGACTCCTAAAAGATGGTGAGTGCTTCCTCCTGAATGCCCACATCGGCCCATTCTCGCATGGCAACGCCATGAATCACGAGTCGCTGCGCACCCGAAAGCTGCTGCTCCACAAGACGGAAATCGACAGGCTCGTCGCTGCAACGAAGCAAAAGGGTTACACCCTTATCCCGGTTCGGCTCTACTTCCGCAACGGCCGCGTCAAGTGTGAGATTGCCCTGGCCAAGGGCAAAATGGAGTATGACAAGCGAGCCACCGAGCGAAAGCGTGAAGGCGACAACGAAGCGAAAGCAGCAATTGCACGCAGTCAACGCCGGTAAATTCGGCGTTGCTCCATGGGGACTCCTGAGCGGGTTACGATAGCGGTATGGACACCCGGATTGTATTTCAGGATGCGGCGGGATTTACGACCGCCATGCTTGCCGTATTCGCCGTAGATATCGCTATCGGGAAAGATGCAGAGCCCATTCCCGTCCTGCTGACCACCTCGAATGCAGTAACCGACGCAGCAGAGCATTTTCTGCGTTCCGGTGAATTCAAAGCTGGGCTGGGTGAGACCATACTCTTACACGGACCGGACGGGCTCAAGGCCGAGCGCCTGCTCGTTGTGGGACTCGGCAAAACCAAGGCCCTTTCCGTCGATGCAGTCCGCAAGGCGGCTGGTGCGGCGGTCCGCGCAGCCAAGCCCCGTGCCGTCCGCGAGATGGCAATTGCTTTTCCTGAGGATCACGCGCTTTCGGACGAGCACCTTGAGAACCTTCCCTGCGGCATGACCGCCCGAGCCCTTGTTGAAGGCGCAGAGATCGCCGAACTCGACTGGGACACCTACCGCAGCGATCGCAAAGATACGTCCGTCCGCGTCCTGATGATTATCGCGAAGGACGGTGAAAAATCCACCCGTTATGAAATAGAAGAAGGCTTCCGTGAGGGGCTTATCCTTGCCTCTGCCCAGAACTTTGCACGCCACCTCGTCAACGAACCCGGCAACGTCCTGACCCCCACCGTCCTGGGCGCGCGCGCCAAGGCTATGTGCGATGAGATGGGCCTTACCTGCGAGGTCTTCGGCATGGATAAGCTCAAGGAATTGCGCATGGGAGCTTTCGCGGCCGTCGCCCAGGGCTCCGCTGAAGCTCCGGCGCTCATCGTCATGACCTACATCCCGGAGGGCGGCGTCCCCGAGGGGTCGCCCGTGATGGGTCTCGTCGGAAAAGGCATCACGTTCGACACCGGCGGCATCTCGATCAAGCCGGCGGACAACATGGAAAAGATGAAGTACGACATGGCCGGTTCGGCCGCTATGATCGGCGCGATGAAAGCCATTGCAGAGCTAAAGCCAAGAGTCAAGGTGATCAGCGTCGTCTGCTCGGCGGAGAACATGCCCAGCGGCACGGCTTTCAAACCGGGCGACGTCCTCACGGCCATGAGCGGCAAAACCATCGAAATCGTCAACACCGATGCGGAAGGCCGGCTTGTCCTGGCCGACGGGCTCCACTACGCCAGGACACTCGGCTGCACGCACCTCATCGACGCTGCAACCCTTACCGGAGCCTGTGTTGTGGCGCTTGGGCACTTGAATGTGGGTCTGTTCTCGAACGACGAAAGCACTTGGGGCAAGTTCATGGCCGGCGTTCCCAAATCCGGAGAGAAGTTCTGGCGCCTCCCCTGCACGGACGATTACCGCGATGGCATCAAGAGCCAGATCGGCGACATCATGAACTCCGGCGGGCGGGCCGGCGGAGCCATCACAGCCGCCATGTTCCTGAAGGAATTCGTAGGCGATACCCCCTGGATTCACCTTGACATCGCCGGCTGCGCCTGGAATGAAGAGGTCAAGCCCTGGCTTCCCAAAGGTCCCACCGGCATCGCAGTCCGCTCCATCGTAGAGTGGGTCCGCGGCTACGCCTCATAACTTTGGCGCACGAAGAAGCCGCGAGGGGATGCATTCCCTCGCGGCTTCTTCGTTCCCTACATTACCGTAGGCGCTTCAATCCCCAGATATCCCAACGCCCTCACCATCTCCCGCCGAGCCACAGCAGCCGTCGCCAGTAGCAATGACCGCCTGGTCGCATCGGTCTCATTCAAAACGTGATGGCGGTGATAGAAGTTGTTGAACTGCTGTGCAAGCTGGAATGCGTACTTGGTCAGAATCGCGGGCTCCGCCGACGAGATCGTCGCATCGATCAACGCCGTCAGACGCGAGGCGGCCAGCCACGTCTCCCAAAGGCTGGTTCCATCTTCCGTATTCAGCAGCGAGGACAGCGCATCGCCACCGGGAAGCCCAGCCAGAGCTTCAGTCTCCGTTACCCCTGACTTGCGAAAGATGTTGCTCGCCCGAACAATCGCGTATTGAACATATGGACCAGTCTCGCCCTCGAAACTCAACGCGTCCTTGAAGTCAAACGCGATGATCGTATTTCGATTGAACCGCAACATAAAGTACCGCAGAGCGCCGACTGCAATCTGCTTCGCAATCGTCATCCGCTCGTGTTCCGACACCTCTTGATTCCGCGCGTCGACCTGCGTTTTCGCAGCATCGATCAAGCGGTCCAGAAGATCATCTGCCTTGACCCCAAGCCCCTTTCGCCCCGAGACCTCAATAAACGGCCGTGCCTGATCCTCTTCCGAAATCGTATAGCCAAGCTCAATCGCGCACCGTGGAGTCAGCGCAACCTTCTCATAGGAGAAATGTGTGTAACGCGCCGCAGCGTCCGCATAGCCCATCCCAGCCAGGGCAGCGATAACGTTGTTCTGCGGATCAGACTGCGACGAATCGATCACGTTGTAGATCGCATCCGCCTTTGCGAACACCGGATGGGTTACGTCGTTGGCCGCAGCGTCACCTGTAGAAGCCCAGCAGGTATGCGTCTCATACTCATGAAACTTCTCGTAGTAGAAGTCCTTTTCTAGCAGACCGAATTTCCACAGATGGTAAGCAATATCCTTGCCCACATAAGTTACGGTTCCGTTCGAGCGCACGATCACCTTCGCCTCTTCATCCGGCCCCGCGCCCGTCGCGCCGTCGGTGTTCGCACGCCGCATCACCATGCAGCCCTTGTTCTTCCCTTCCGTCTCTTCGTAGAGCACGCCCTTTTCGAGCATCAGTTTACGAGCAGCATCCCAGAAGTGAAGAGAAAGAATCTCCGACTCACGCGGCAGAAAGTCATACTCGATACCCAACCGCTGCATCGTCTCCAGGTGTCGCCGCAGCACAGACGTCGCAATCAGTTCCGCGATCGTGGCGATGTCATTGTTCCCGGCTTCCAGTGCGTGCAGCGTGTCCAGACGAATCTGCTTGCGCGCCGCCAACTCCACCGCCGTTGCGCCCGCCTCGACATACCACTGCGAGACCCGCGCATACAGATCCCAGCAATAGAAATCGATAAGCTGATTCTGCTCCATGATCTCGATCAGCAACCCGCGCACTCCATCAAGCGACAGCCCGAGCAGGTGAGTAAAGCCCACCACCACATCTGCCACCTGGACTCCAGTGTTGTCGACGTAGTTCTGCACGCCAACTTCCCAGCCGCGTTTATACCCATCCGGGCGTAGCAGGCGCGCAAACGTATCGCCCAGAATAGCGTTACGCAAGTGCCCAATGTGCGCTGCCTTGTTGGGATTGATGCTCGTATGCTCGATAAGCCTAAACCCCGTCCCACCAAGTTCGGCATGCTCGTCTCCAGCGATCCGCCGCACCGTGGCAGCGCGATCTAGCCGAATGTTCAGATAGCCTGCCCCCGCAACTTCTACCGAAGCGACTCCCGGCAAATTCGCCAGATCCTCCGTCAGCGCAACCTGTAACTCTGTCGCAATCACGCGAGGAGACTTGCGCAGCCTCTTGGCCATCTCAAACGCAATAGGCAAGGCAAGTTCCCCAAGCGCAATCGAAGGTGGCTGTTCAACCGCCAGCTTATCGACAGTAACTTCATACTTGGCAAGAAGGATCGCCTGAATGCGCGTAAGGAGGGTTTGCTGAATTGTGCGATACATCGTTTAGGAACACCGTGTCGATCAATAAATTTGTGAGCCCCACCAGTTTACTTGAGCGCCGCCACGGACTCCGGCAAACGCTGCACATCTACTCGCAGGACACTGCGATAGATTTGAGGAGGACACTCTCGTCCTGAGGTCGGGTTCTTGGTTGAGCAAAGCAGTATCTGGCGCGGCATCGGCATAGTATCGCTGCTGACAGTCTTTGTCCTGGTGGTCCACGGTTATCACCCATTTGTCGAGGATGGCGGCCTCTATATTGCCGGAATCAAGAAGCTCCTGGACCCCGCGCTCTACCCCGCATGGTCGGAGTTCGTCACGGAACACCTCCGCTTCTCCCTCTTCGCCCCAATGGTCGCTGGCATCGTCCGGCTGACGCACCTCTCGTTGCCTTGGGTCTTGCTGCTCATTTACTGCGCCAGCATCTGGACGACGCTCTTCGCCGGCTGGATGGTTATCTCACGCGCGGTCGAAAGCCTCGCCGGTCGCAGCGGTGGCGTTGCCCTGCTGGCCTGCTGGCTCACAATGCCCATCGCCGGAACCTCACTGATGCTCATGGACCCATACGTGACTGCCAGAAGCTTCTCCACGCCTCTGGCTCTCTTCGCCGTCGCATGGGCGATGGACATCGCAAGGTCTGCCCAGACCAATAAACGCATCTCCAGCGCCGCCCTCTGCTTCGCTGCTATCGCCTTCGCCGCCGTCCTGCACCCGCTCATGGCCGGCTACGCCCTTGCGACCGTCGCAGTCATGCTCTGCGTCGGCTCAAGCAACGGACAGGTTCGCCGCTGGGGACCCTGGATCCTCCTCACCGTCGCGCTCCTGGGGGCCGCCGCACTACAGACAAAGGCCCCCGCGGAGAGCGCGAACTATGTCTGGGTCGCCATGACCCGCTACTACTGGTTTCCCTTTCGCTGGGAGTGGTACGAGCAAATCGGCCTTGTCGCCCCGCTAATAGTCCTCGCAATCCTGGGGAGGCGTCACATCGGCAGCATCTGCGATCAATGGCACGTCCTGGTCCGCCTCGGACTCGCACTCGGAGGCATCGCCCTGGTCGTCGCGATCGCGTTCTCCCGCGCAAAACTCGGCACCCACCTCGTCGCCCGCATGCAGCCCCTGCGCTTGTACCAGATGGTCTACGAAATCATGATTCTGCTTTTTGGCGCCTGGATTGGCGAGCGGATTCTAGCCGCACGCGCCTGGCGCTGGGCACTCCTGTTCAGCGTCTTTGGCGGCCTCATGTTCTTTGTGCAGCGCAGTACTTTCCCCGCCTCCACACACCTCGAGATGCCCTGGCGAACTCCGCACAACCCTTGGGTCAGAGCCTTCCTTTGGGCACATGACAACAGCGCCAGCAAAGATCTCTTCGCACTCGAAGCCCACTACATCACCAGCGACGGCGAGGATGCTCAAACCTTCCGCGCCATCGCCGAGCGCAGCGCCGTACCCGACTACTCCAAGGACGGCGGCGAGGCATCCATCACGCCCGACCTGACCGAGCGATGGGTCATTGGGCAAGCCGCGCAGACTAACCTCGATAAAGAAGATGACGCCGCACGCCTCACCAAACTAAGTGGACTCGGCGTCAATTGGGTCATCCTCAAACATGGCAGCGTCACCAATTGGGCATGCCCCTACTCTAACGACACAGTCAAAGTCTGCCGTGTGCCCTGAATCAATCTTTGGACTCAGTTGGTGCCGGGCGTCACACCAGATGGCCGCGCAAGGACCAGCGTCTGCTGGTCCTTTTCCAACAGCTTGGAGTAAAAATCCCGAATCTCCGCATACTCGCTCGCTGGATAGGTGACCTTCGCTCGTGTCAGGTTGCGATAAAACGTGACAGAGTTGGCGGAGGGCTTACTACTCATCGTGTACTCGGCCGAATTTTGCAGTTGCCCCTGATCGGCCGTTGGCAACGACTCGATGGCGAGGCTTGCCGGCAGCTTATAGCGAACCGCGTCATGAATCCCCGTCGCGTACTGGAAATCAAGTGGCAGCTCGCGTTTCGTCGCGATAAAGGCCGATTTCGTATTCACTTCAAACAGATTCGCTGTAACCAGCAGCCGCTTGCCCGTCGGCGAACCAATCGCACCCTTAACCTCGTACTGAATGGTCAGTGGCTTGTCGCTGTCGGTCAGATTATCCACATGAATCACCCGAACATCCATCCCGCCCGGCAGCGTCTGCTCCAGATGTCTCCGCAGGTCCGCGTTAAAGCTCGTGTCGTCTCCCCGCGCCGCTTGCTGCCGCCAACGCAAAGCTGGATCTCCGGTATAGGATAGCGTCACTGTTCCGCTTGCAATGCCATGCTCATCCAGCGTCAAATCGGCTATCCGTGAGACGCGCGCTTCCTTGTAGCTCTCCACGGGAGTTGTGGACATCTCAACTCCTGAGCTCGTCTGGCGGAGCCCCCCGGTCAGCGTGTGCTTCCAGGCCAGATGTCCGAAAGAGGAGTATCTCTGCCCCGGATCGAAGTACATATCTTTACCGTTTACCGACACAATCGCGATATCGTCATCAAGCTGCGACAAACTTAGGTATTGCGCAATAAAAAACCGCTGTTCCCGATTTGCAACGCCCATGACGTAGGCATTCATCCCGGCAGCACGCGCCATCGCCACAAAGAGTAAAGCCAACTGATCGCCATTGCCCCGTCTCCGGGCCAGAATATCGTCTGCCGAAGTTGGTTCCTTAAGACCCTGCGCCTTGTTTTCTGCAGCGGTATGTTCCCTCCCGAAGTCCGTATTCTCGAGGGCCGTCACTGCCGCATAAATCTTCTTGAGCTTCTGCTCCTCGGTGTCAGAAGGCTGCACCAGACCGCCCACCGTAGACTTTACCAGCGAACCCGGTCCAATAAACTTATCCCGCGCCTTTGACCAACGCTTCCCGGCATTCTTCCAATACTCCGCTAGCGTGCGGTACGGGGTGTAATAGAACAGCACGCGATAGCTCACGCTTCCCAGCGGCGGCGCCATTTCTTCCTTCGAAGTCGGAGGAACATCCTGCACATCCAGCTCAATGACCTCGTGACCGCCCTTCTTCCCCTCCTTCACGGTAGCTCCGACGGGCAATATGGGCATCCAGGCAACATTGCTCGCGAGCTGCCCGCCGTCTGACGTGTCGACAACGTCCAGGCTGGTCGGCTTCCAACTGTAGTGCGCCTTCCGGGTAAAAAGATCCGATTGAATAAACCAGTCCGGACTGCTAAAGTACGCGTCGTCGTAACGAAGCTTGTACCGGTACTCCAAAATGCTCCCCACCTCAACCGCCGGCAACGTAAACACCTTCATGTTGAGCTTGTATCCGCCCGCTTTCTCAACCAGCTTGTCATACGGCTTGCCAGTAAATGGCACAACGGTTCCATCCGGATGTACTGTTCGCGCGGACACACTGTCGATCGACCAGCCAGCCCCACCCGCAAAGTACGGCAGCTCTACGTTTGCATAGTCCTTACCACCTTCTGTCAGCACCTTCAGCCGAACGTAGTAGCTCCACATGCGCAGCGAGTCCTCCGCCGTCTGCTCCTTGTAGAGAAAAAGCGCCGGTGCCCCCGGCACCTCGGGGATAGACGTCATAGAAAGCTCGGCTGGGGTCGGCACGATCCACTGGTCGAAAGCAAATGCATTGCCACGCAAAGCAAGGACGGCAACAATCAGGGCAATGAAGCGGATCAATTTGGTCACGGAAGGGGGTCCTCAAAACATTTGGAATGGATATCTACTTCTTCTTGAAAACAGCATGATTCTGCTCGTCAGCATCGATCGCCGCCGCCAGCCTCTGAACGTCTGCATAACGATCGGCCGGCAACGAAACCTGCCGAACGGTGTAAGTTCGCATGTAGTGGAGCGAGTTGCCAGTCAGTTGGCTTGAACTCTCATACGACGCAAACCCCACGTCCAACTTCACCGGATCAGGCAACTCGTCAACCAGATAGCCAGCAGGAATCTCGATCGTAAAATCATCTTTCGCAACCATCGTCTGGCGAAGATCGATCGGAATGCTCCGGGCTTTCTTATCCAGTGTCATCCCTTCCGAACCCAGCACTCGCGGCCTAACCATCAGCAGTCCGCCCATCGTCCGGCCAAATCGATCCGCAGACAGATTGAAGCTCGTAGTCAGATCCTTGTTCAGAACCTCCGCATTCTCCACCTTAAAGTCCGTAACGTTGAAAGACCCAAAATCCAGGCCAAGTATCCGGTCCAACTCCTTCTTCTGTTCCTTCGCATCGCCCATCGTGTACAGGTAGCGCCGATAGGAAGACAGATCACCAAATCGCTTCTCGACAATGTTTCCCTTGAGCGAACCATCCGGTTGAAGTTCAAACTTCGCCGACCGGTTCACCGTATTGAGCGTCGGACTCAGCACCGGCAGTTCTACAATCTCGCTCTGTTTACCTTCAACCAGCACGCCGTACCCGCCCTGCAGCGCTGATTCCAACTGGCCAAAGGGCGTCTTCTCAGAAGTAGGGTCAACGATCAAATAACGCCGACCGGACTTCGCCAACACCACGCTACGCAACTTCGGTGACTCGTATCCCTTCGGAATCTCAATCGCCGCAATCGCATGATTGCCGAGCACAGATGGAGCGAGCGGATCCACAAAACCTCGATCGGAATCTACCAACACCAGAATCGAATGCACATTCACGCTCGACAACATCGCCGAAAGTAGGGTCGCCTTGTCCTTGCAGTCTCCGTAACGATTGTGAAAGATATCCGCTGCCGGATGCGGTTGACGCCCGCCAATCCCCTTCTCAATTACGAAGTAACGAATCTGTTTCTGGACAAACTCCCCTACGGATTCAATCTTGTCGTAAAAGTCGGACTTACCCGCAACCAGTTCCGCAGTCTTTGCCGCGATCTCCGGATTCGACACCATCCGATCGCGCGCTAATTGGTCATAAAAATCGCCTACCTCCTGCCACGTTCCAATCGGAGACGACGTCTGTCCTTTCGGAGCGTAGTGGATCGTCATCCGGCCCATAAGGCTCTTCATCGACGGAGCCATCGGCACGCGGTCAAGGTCAATCGCCGGAGTCGTGGACAGATCCCAACGGTAGCGTCCACCCTCAAGATCGGCGGGCTTCACCAGTTTATGATGTGCCCATACCGTCTGGTAGGCATAACCCGTCGGCAACTCCAGTGTGTAGCTCTGTTGCATGTGCGGAATATCGTCCTGGAAGAACCACGTCGACTCGTGCTTGTACGGCGCATTACGCTGCTCGTACTCGTACGCCACAACCCCACCCGGATCAAGACCGGCGGGCTTCGCCAGTTTCATTCGCATGTCTTCGTAAAAATTACCCTGGCCCGGATAGCCAATCTCCATCATCTCGTCGTCCTTCATCTGGTACTCGTGGCCATCCGGACCAACACTCCAAACATGAAAGGACAAGATCTTGGTGTCCTTATCGAACGGCACACCGACAAGCCCTTGCTCACGCCCATTCGGACGCAGGATCTTCACAACACGGCGGTGCTTCTCAATCGACTTGCCATCCGAACCCACCGACAGCGTTGTATTGTCGAGCAGAACCACCGCGCTGGTCTCTGCAGGAAACTTGCCCTGTGGCTGAGCAATCGCCGCACGGACCCAATCAGGGACCGAGTCCCTCGAAGCAAACGCCGGAGCACCCATTGAGAGGCTAACAAGCAGAAGGAGGGTAAATCGCAGAACCAAAACAGAAGAAAAACAACGCAGCATGAGAGGCCTCTGACCAGCACGTTGTCCTTGACGAAGCCGTAGGAACAATTCACCTCCGAAACAAAAGCGAACCCGAGGATTTAACGCGTGCAGGATTGACCGTTTATACGGTGAGAAGGACATAAAGGCAACCAAATTGTGAGCCCATGGCAAAAGCGAGTTCCTATTTTGAAACCAACCTGCCACAGTCATCACCGCAGATGTTTCTAACCTTATGGAACACGCAACGGTCGCAGGCCATCCACCGGAAACAATCCCGTCGGAGAATTCTCCGAATCAACTTGAGGCCGCAACAAATAACGAACAAAGAAACCACCGCTCACCGTGTTGTAGTTATTCGTATTATTTGCCAGGATAAATGCCCCCGCGTACCAATGCTCCGCAATTCGATATGCCGTCTCGGCGGTGATTAAATAGTTGCCAGTCGTCACGTTGTTTACTGGGTATTGCGCGCAGGTGTGGTTCGCTGTCTGCGTTGCACCGCAGGCTAGCCCACCGTTGGCCGTGGAAGCATAGCTATTCTGCAGTCCACGGTCGAGCGGAAAGAAAAGTGCATAGTCCTCCTGGAACGTCTGCACACCCATAATTCCCGCGATTTTATAGTGAAAGCTATTTTTGAAACGTCCCGCGAAAGTAACCGGCACAGAACCCGAGAAGTAAGCCGACGGACTAAAGTAGCCCCCCTGCCCAAAGCTCAGCCCACGCTCATTGTGCGCATAGTGCGCCCCAATCAGCGACGCGCCGATAGACAGCCGTCCATAATTCGGGAAATTATGCGCAAGGAAGTAAGCCCC
>JAYVDT010000441.1:0-3443 GCA_043749265.1 Rhodanobacteraceae bacterium
TGACTTCGTCGCTGCGGACAAGGACCTGATTGTGCTGCGAACTTTTTCGAAGATCTACGGGATGGCCGGGATTCGCTGTGGTTTCGCTGTAGGCCGTCCCGACCTATTGGCCAAACTTCAACACTTTGGTCAAAATCCGCTGCCAATCACGGGATGCGCCGCGGCTAATGTATCGCTGCTGGATGCGGAGTTGATCCCGACGCGTAAGGCCATCATCGGCAACACGCGTGAGGAGACCATCACCTGGCTAAAGGCCAATAACTACAAAGTCATCGGCGAATCGCAGAGTAACTGCTTCATGATCGATACCGGTCGCAATGGCCGGTCGGTCATCGCGGCGATGGCTGCCAAGAATGTCTTCATTGGGCGAACGTGGCCAATCTGGCCAAACGCCGTTCGTATCTCCGTTGGAACCCCTGAAGAGATGGCGAAGTTCAGAACAGCATGGAAAGAAGTAATGGACAGGCCCGCTCCTCCGGTGACGGCGAAACTGCATGACCCCATGTATCCGCACTACGCGTAGTCATCCGGAAGGCGAAGCAAGCCGCGATCAGGATCAACGAGAACAAGACGGGATTTGTACTTGGCGGATCGAGGCTTTTGGCTCTTTGCGCTTTGTACCTATCCCGTCATCTTTTTATCAAGACTTATCTGTTTACTTCGACCTTACGGCAATTACTTCGATCTCGACGAGGGCCCACGGTGCAGCGAGAGCCGCTACCTGGAAGGCTGAGCGAGCTACTTTATTGGGCTGTTCCTTGGTGCCGAAGTACTTGAGATACTCGGACTGCATACCGCTAAAATCGAGTTTGCCGGTCTTGGGATCGGGACCAAGGAAGACTGTCATCTTGACGACATCTTTCATATCCAGCCCCTGATCTTTGAGCGCAGCCTGAATCTTGGCGAAGACACTTGCGGACTGCGCTTTGGTGTCGCCGTAACCAGCTGACGTGCCCGCGGAAGCGTCAGCCGCAGTGACTGGGTTTGCAAGTTGGCCGGACAGATAGTAGGTATCGCCAGCCCATACACCTGTTGCGATTGCGCCTTTCTCAGTCTGGATGTGCTTGACAACGGTCTGTGCGGATAAGGTCGAAGCGGCGAAGAGAGCAGCAACAAGGACGGTGGATTTGAGCAACTTCATAGATCTCCTTTGTGATCGGAATGCAATGCGTTACCAAACATAAAAGCGGAAGCTCTGTCGGCTCCGCGCTTGTCAGGAAATTATGCAAATGCTGGGCTTGCCCGTTGGGCCAACCGGGCAGCTTTCGTTCTTTCGCTGACCTGCCGCACCGCGCGCAGAGCGCTCAACGCCGCGCCTTCCTGCCACGCGACGATGTGCGAAACATGGTCGCCGGCAAAGATGATCGGACCATCGGGTTGCAAGAGAGTTTCATACCCTGGATTGGTCTGCGTGCGGGCAGCACCAGCGTCGCGAGCCTGGCCGGTCTGTTGCGTTAGCGCGATACCCGGGGGCGTTGTGCCCGTAGCCAAAGGCCCCTGATTCTGCATCGGGCTGCGGTTCTGATTCGGGCCGTATGCGCGAATCCACGAGCCCTCGTTATACGGCATCTTTCCCCAGCCAACGTACATGGGCTTCTCAAGCTCTTTGCCGTAGCCCGGGTGCAGGCGCTCGATCGACTTGCGAGACTCCGCAAACTTGTCCTGAATGGAAAGCTTCCCGAACGGACTATTGGTCTCATCTGTGTAGCCCGACACGACGATGCCGCGCTCCGTAAACATTCCGGCCGAAGGAAACCAGATGGGGCTGCAGCCGGTATTGACGAACTCCAGGCCGCCATAAATATTGCAGTCCTGCTCCCAGAAACGGCGCGACTCCCATGCAACTTTGTAGGCGCTGGCATAAGTACACTCGTCGATAACTTTCTTGTACGGCGCGGACAGATCGTTGGGAACGGAGCGCAGAATGCTAAGCGGCATGGCGCAGATACAGATATCCGCCTCGATGGTCTTAGGGCTTCCCTTCTGCGTGTAGCCGATGCGGACGCCCTTCGCAGTTTTGCGAATCTCGGTGACGGGCGCGTCAAACTGCACGATGTTGCCGAGTGACTTGGCAAACGCAAAGGGAATCTTGTCCATGCCGCCGACCGGTTGAAACATCGTGGCTTGCATGTCGAACTGTTGATCGAACAGGATGCCCTGCCAGAAACCTTCGTCGAGCAGCGTATGCATGTCAATTGGCGTTGCAAGCACGCCGGCGTCATCACCCGCACCCGCGGTCTTCGCATAGCCGGCACGGTCAGAACCTGCGTATTTTCCTGCATCGTCGAGCGGGCCATAGGTACGGAGGAAAACGAGCATGCGTTCGCGATCCATCGCCGAAAGATCCTGATCCAGCGCGCCCTGGTGTATGGACTTCGACAACAACTCAGAGACGTGACCACGAGTATCGTTCACTGCCTGGCGTATGACCACAGGCTTGCCGTCGTTGGCAGCATCGTTCTGCAAGTAGGCGGAGTTACTCATGTTTACTTCAACTTGCAACTCCACGCCAAGCTTTTTGCAGTACGCAAGAATCGTAGGATGAATGGATGGCAGACGCGCTGGCCCAAAGTTTTGATAGTGGCCAGGGTCCCACGTACAGGCCTGTTTGGTGCCGTCCCGGAAGCTGATGGTATCGCCTCTGCGCACTGTCCAGTTGCGGCCGCCTGGGCGTTCCCGCGCCTCCAGCAAGGTAACCGCGTAGCCCAGCGAGCGGAGTTCATACGCCGCCACCAACCCTGCAATGCCGCCTCCAAGAACCACCACCGAACTTCCCTTGCCTGAGCCCGGCTCGGCTGCAAAGGGCATCGGAAGAGCAGACGCTTCCATCAAGCCAAGACCCTGCATGGCGAGAAAAGCTGCACTATAACCGCCGGCCTGGCCGACTCGGGACAAAAACTCACGTCTGGTAAGACCCATTGGTATATCTCCTCGTTCTTAGGTGCAGATAGGTGCAGAACTGCTACGGCATTTGCCGAGGCCCGCGGGAAGTTGCTTGGGGTTCTATACGATAGCGTTCAACTACAACGATGCGGAATTTTTGAGTATTTGTATGAATGTAACTCAGCCGGACAGATTTGCGCGAAGAATCTTACAGGCAGTCTAAGCAGCAGAAAATAAAAAGGCCACGCGATAGGCTTCGCGTGGTCCTTTAGTCGTCGACATAAGCAGTTAGTTTGGCTTCACTTCGAAAATCAGGAAATAATCCTGTCCATCTTTCTTGGTGAAATCGTATCTCGCAACCTTGCGGTAACCGGCCTGCGCCATCTCCTTCTCAACTACAGCTTCGGGCAGACCATGATCGGTCCCAGTCCCGCTGCCGTTGCGGTCGATGATGCCGACGTGCGCCCCAGGTTTGAGCGAGCCCTTGAGACGCTGCATGAATGGGATCGGCCGTGCGATCTCGTGGTAAACCTTCAGCAGCAGCACCGCGTCGATCATCG
>JAYVDT010000442.1:0-3441 GCA_043749265.1 Rhodanobacteraceae bacterium
GAAGCTATAGCTCCGCTACTTTTTCTTTTCCAGTGCATTAGCCACCGCATCCCATCCGGGCATATTGAATGCCCTGACGCCTCTAGCATAACGCCAACAGAGACACTTTTGTCTATTAGCCGCATGTTTTCTTATAGTTCCCGCATAGCAACCTGAAGTTACTGTGCTGGACCCATTCTGGGGTGACGTGTCATCCTCAAGCCGGTGCATCGCACCGTTGCTTTTTCTTCGGAGCGGCAACGAGGCCAGAGGAAAGCCGCAACGCAGCCCCAGAAGAGGAGTTCTGGAGAGCAATAAGAGGGACCGTTTAGCGAACCATTGCTGGCCTGCTGAGCTTTCTTGTACGCAACGTCAGATATGGGAGCCTGGGACCCTCCGTTTGTCACAGATAGTTACGTCTTGCCCGTCTTCGTCAAAGTTGGATATTGGGTTGCTTCCACCATAGCTGGACGGGTTCAGGCTCTGAGGGTTCTCCAAATCAGCCCAGGGAACCGAATCGGGAGTAGGCCTTGGCCCTCCGTAATCGGGGCTCATGAACCAATCCATACCGCTAACCGTTAGTACCTTGCCCCGAAATAGTCCAGCCCCGATTCGCTGTCTCTTTCTTTGCCGGTATAACGTGATGAACACGAGGAAGGCGTAACCGTACTGCTTGCGCGTCCCATAGTACCCGTAGTCTGCTCAGTTCAAGGCGCTGCTCGTGACCGTGGCAGAGATAAGCTTTAGGCCACGACCAAACGGTATCTTCTGAGCTGGAGGGAGGGAGGGATTACCCGGGTACATTGACCCATCAAACGACAACTTAACCTCGTATTCGACGGGATTGCTGCCACCTCCCCGGACACCGACACCAATATCTGGATAACCGTTTGATGTACTGGGTAAGAGCCATATTGGAAGCTGCACAACTGTCAGCCTACCTAGAAGTTTGAAGGAAGCCTCACGTGGCTCCAAGATGAGCAGAGTGCAACCACCACTACCGCACCAGCTACTACCCGTGACGTAAACAAGTACGATCGCCCTCGCTTTTCCCCTTGGAGGAACTCGGGACAAGGTGATTCTAGTGTCTTCGCTATCATCTTTCTGTTCTTCAAGATTCAAGACGCGTCTCACAAAACCCTTCAGTGCTTCGTTGAAAGGAGTAGCCTTTGTGGGTTGACCTCTCTGTGCAAACAATGAACCCGCACAGGTGCATAAAACACAGGTCGTTCCCAGGATGCTTGCGAGAACACTTTTATACATAGATTCCTCAGAAAACGGTGTATTACCCACCACCAAAACAGTTCATTAGACCGATGACACTAGCTCCGTAATGACCAGGTGGTGTTCCATTGGTTCCGTTATCAATAGTTGCGGGGTTTCCACTGATTCCACCTCGACCAATATTGTGCGAAGCAGCAGTGGCTTGCAACAGTTGAGTCGGAACGAATCCGGAAAATTTTGCAGCCAAAAAAGCCATGTTCTTCGAAAGAGACTTTGCCGTGTAGTTGGCAGAAAATGGCACACTGAATGCCTGATCTCTGGATACTCCAGGTTGGTTGGTTAGCTGAAAAACCCCCATCCCGGGGCCCGCCCCTCCACCCTGCACTCTTTCTTGCACATTGGAGAAGTCCGTTTCCTCCATGCCAATTGCGTCCAACAGTGCAGGAGGTATGGTGTTCGTAAAGGCGCTATTGATCCCTCCTGAAGCAGCATTGGCTCTTCCAACGCCAGCCTGATCTTTCTTTGCGTACGCTAAACCGGCGCTACAGCCCCCCGGATTTGGAACGTTCCAGAAGTCAATCAGAGCCGTGCTTCCGCCACCACTGGTCGTCACATCCCCAGCTCCACTACCGTCCGCATTAACATCGACACTTGCGTTTTCCGACAAAAT
The DNA here is from genome assembly GCA_043749265.1 of Rhodanobacteraceae bacterium. GTDB lineage: Bacteria > Acidobacteriota > Terriglobia > Terriglobales > Acidobacteriaceae > Edaphobacter. The sequence continues at coordinate 1,874 of JAYVDT010000442.1, forward strand.
CTGCCCTCCAGTATCTAGGCAGTGTTGAGCGGTCCCAGAGTCCGCGTAGTCCGAGGGATCGTGATCATTATTGGTGGTGTCACCTGCGCCACCGAAGAAGCGGGACGTAAGACCATTTGGATCGACTAGTCTCAAGGGGTTATTCAGGGCGTAGCTGTATAGCTTATAGCTCTGGGGATTCGTTTGATCCGCATATGCCAGTCCTGACGGGTCTGCGGTGGAGAACCGCCCCATCGAAGAGCTGTAGTACCTGGACCCGAAGTAGTCGAGCCCACTCTCTGCATCCCGTTCCTTGCCGGTGAATAGATGTTCGGTGGGACTTGTGGGGGTGCCAAGTGCAAAACAGGAATCAGAGTCCCCGAACGGCAAGCTCTTACAGTTCTGCTCAACCTGCCCCGTGCCCGAGGTTTGGACTCTTCTTGTTCCCAGGGGATCCGTGATGCTGAAGTGTAGGCCCTGGGGATCGTAGGTGGCCAGAAGTTGTGCGCCCAAATAGACGTTGGTGTGCTGCCAATTTCCCTGACCATCGACTTCGCTTACCTGCTGACCTGACTGATCCAGAATGTAGGTGTTAGTCAGTTGGAACCCCGGGGCTGTCCGATCGCATGTCGCCTGAGTGATGGAACCTTTGGCGACTCGGCGCCCATCTGCGTCGTAAATGTATGAGATCCCGGACACACTCCCAACCGCAGGCGTGGGATTCACGATGGCGCAAAGCCTGCCGTCGTCATCGTAGAGGTAGTGATACGATCCATCGTTTTGAACATTGCCACTGTCGGATTCGTAGTAATCGGTGGGAACTGTGAGTTTCGATAAGCCTGTGGATGTGATCCGATTACTTCCGTCATTAAAAGCCAACACATTTACAGAGTAGGTTGCGGTGCTCGGAGTCGTGCAGGTTCCATCGCTTGCGACGGTGATAGGAGCTGAAGAGGTCATTTGATTCGTGCGGTTACCGAATGAATCGTAGCTCCAGCACAAAAAGGAGGTCGCGCCTCCCGGGGGCGTGAGGGTTCCCAGTTGCAGCCGGTCCAGACTGTCGTAGCTATAAACCGCATCACCATTCACCGAATCCTGCAGATGAGATACGTTTCCGTTCGGAGTGTAGCCGGTTTCGGGGATAGTGCGAGTGTAGCTGGGAACGCTTTGCGGCGATACATAAGCCGGGCCACATAAAAAAAGTTGCTTCCCACCCATGCGTGAGTGTTGCCCATCATCTCGATCGCTCACGAGAATATATCCCGTAGCCATTGATTCGAGGGTTGGTGGCGGAGAGGGAGGGATTCGAACCCCCGGTACCGGTAAAGGTACGTCTGATTTCGAGTCAGGTGCATTCAACCGGGCTCTGCCACCTCTCCACGCTGTGTTGACAGCAGGTTGCAAGCTTTATCTTACCCCGACTGAAGTGGGTTGTTCAATGAGGCTGCGCCCGGGCCGGGGGGGTGAGGGTCTGGAGATGCGCGAGGGCTTTAGAGAAACGCAGATGTTTCGGCTGCGCACATCGTAAAAAGTTGATCCTTGCCGTAGGCGATCCGAATGACTGCTGGTTCGATTGGAAGGCGGAGGTC
>JAYVDT010000443.1:0-11111 GCA_043749265.1 Rhodanobacteraceae bacterium
CTGCATTTCTTGCAAGCCACAGATGGCCGCGCTGCCCGCATGAGCTCCGCGCCCGTGCGCTAACAACTGTATTCAGGAAGAACGAAGCATGGCTTCAACAGAAACCGCAGTCGGCTTGCAGAGAATTGCGTCCGAGGTCCTGGCCAAGGCTCTTAAAGCAGGGGCCACCGACGCCGAGGCTGTAGCCTACGAAGGCAATGAGTTCTCCGCCTTGGTACGTCTCGGCCAGGTTGAGACCCTCAAGGAGTCAGGATCGCGCGCCATCGGCCTGCGCGTCTTCAATGGCCTCCGCACGGCCAGCACTTCGTCGTCAGATCTGTCACGCGAGGGCCTGAACAGGCTGGTTGAAGGCGCTGTGACGCTCTCAAAGATCACCAGCGAAGACCCCTACGCGGGCCTGCCGGATGCGTCCGAGTTCGGTCAACTTGTGGGCGATCTGGGCCTGTATTTTGAGGATGTCAACGGGCAGGCTCCTGCTGAGCGTATTGAGATTGCACGGCGCTGCGAGGCTTCCGCGATGGCCTATGACACCCGTATACAAAACTCGGGTGGCGGCGACTTTGACACGGCCACTGCGTACAAGGTGATGGTCAATTCTCGCGGCTTTGTGGGCGAATATCGCAGTTCCTACTGCGGCTTCTCGGCTGCGCCGATTGCGGTGGACGAGCAGGGCCGGATGCAGCGGAATTACTGGTATTCCAGCTCACGCACCACGCGGATGCTGGAGTCTCCCGAAGAGATTGGCAGAATTGCGGCACAGCGCACACTTCGCCGCATGGGCGCGCGGCCAGTGAAGACGCAGCGTGTGCCTGTGGTCTTTGCGCCGGAGATTGCGCGGTCCATCATCGGCAACATCTTTCAGGCGGCCAATGGCGACTCCATCTATCGCCACGCCACATTCTTTGACGAGATGCTCGGCGAGCGAGTCGCGGGGGAGAACATCACCGTCGTCGATGATGGCACCATTGTTCGCGATGGCATCGGCGGCTTCGGGACTACGCCATTTGATGGTGAGGGATTGCCTACGCGGCGGACCGTGCTGGTCGAGAAGGGGATTCTCAAGAGCTATGTGATGAATACCTACACGGCGCGTAAGCTGGGGATGCGGTCGACGGGGAATGCTTCGAGGGGGCTGGCAGGCAATCCGGGGATAGGGGCGCATAACTTCTATCTGGAGCCGGGGACGATGACGCCGGAAGAGATCCTGAAGCCGATCAAGCAGGGGCTTTATGTGACGGAGACGATGGGTTTCGGTGTCAATCTGGTGACGGGTGATTATTCGCAGGGTGCTGCCGGATTGTGGATCGAGAACGGGGAACTGACGTTTCCTGTGGAAGAGATCACGATTGCCGGGAATTTGAAGGACATGTACAGGAACATCGTTGCGATAGGGAATGACCTGGTGTTTCGTGGGGCAAGCGCTTCGCCTACGATCTGTATTGAGGGCATGACGATTGCGGGTCTGTAGACTTACCTGTCCCCGGGTCTTAAAGCCCTAAAGTATTCAATCGATTATAGTTAAGTCCGGACCTGGAAGTCTGGGTTCTGCATAGGGAGATGTAATCCTGAGCGGCTACAATCTTATTGTGTCTACGGGCTTCCAGTTTGCGCATCGGGTCGCGTTCGAATCTGAACGCGCTGAAGAGATTTTGCGACAGATTCCTGCCCTGCCGGGTGTCTTTGCCCTGAGGGGGGAGCGGGCGACGGATGAGCCATACCTGACACGGGCGGCTGACCTGAGGCGTCGCATGACGCGGTTGCTGGCGCCGCCGGAGTCGCAGTCGAAGCGGCTGAATCTGCGGGATCGGGTCCGGTCGATTGAGTATTGCGTTACAGGGTCCGAGTTTGAGTCACTGCTGACGGTCTACGATGCGGCGGAGGCTATCTTTGGGCCGACCGAGGCTCGGCGGCGCCTGCGTCTTCATACCCCTTACTTTTTGCGCATGACGATGGAGAATGCGCATCCGCGGGTTTACTCGACCAATCGGCTCAGCAAGCGGGGGCTGCACAATACTTACGGGCCGTTTCCTTCGCGTGCGGCGGGGGAGAGGTATTGTGACGCGGTACTCGACTTGTTCAAGCTGAGGCGGTGCTATGAGGATCTGGAGGTCTCGCCTGAGCATCCGGGATGTGCGTATGGGGAGATGAAAAAATGCATGGCGCCTTGCAATATGACCTGCACGGCGGCGGAGTATGCGGCGGAAGCTACGGCGGTTGAGGCGTTTTTCAACACGCATGGTGAATCCATGCTGGCAGCGATCAGCGTGGAACGGGAACGGGCATCGGCAGAGATGGAGTTTGAGCAGGCGGCGGCGCTTCATGCTCAGTACACAAAGGTGAAGGCGTCTGCGGCTCTGGCGGATGCGTTGGTTCGTCCGGTGCCGAAGCTTCGGGCCGTTATTGTTCAGGCGGCTTCGGCACGGGCGGGTGGCGAAGATCTGCAGGATGCGGCGGTTTTTCTGCTTGAGGGTGGCTGCATCCTGGGGCCGGAGCGGTTGTCGACGCTAGGGGTGCGGGCGGTGAAGGAGCAGACTTCTGTAGGGAGTAGTCTTTTTGCGCAGCCGCTGATGTTGCAAGCTATTCCGTTAGATGATTCGGCGGCTGCCTCGGTGGATTCGCCTGAGCTTCGTGCGGAGAGCGTTTTGGCTGCGCTGGTTTCGAGGGCGGGTCCGGTAACGGATATGGCGCGGTTGGGGGATCATCTTTCGTTGTTGCGGCGTTGGTACTATCGGCCGGAGAAGCAGCGGGCCGGGGAGATGTTTTTTCCGAACGCGGATGGGAGTTGGCCGATTCGGCGGATTCTACGGGGCGCGGCGCGGACGGCGTTGGGGGAGCCGAAGGGGATGGCAGAGACGGACCGGACAGGGGCTGCGGCGGCCAAGACGAAGATTATTCATGAGGGACGGGAGGGTGTGGAGAGGGTGGTGGCGGTAGTGGCGAAGAGGAATCGAAGAGGGAAGGCCAGTACGCCGGAGGTGGCGGCTGAACTGGACAAAGGAATGGAGTCATAGGGCCGCTAGGGATCAAAATTGAGGGGCTTGGGCGTATAGCGGTTGATTTGTACCGGCAATGCCCTTGGGTTCGGCGGCAGGTTAGACTGCAGGCAGGAGTGATTTCAGCGTGATTGAGCTTGCGTTTTCGATTCTTGCTTCGGACTTTGCGCATCTGGCAGACGAGATTGCCGCAGCTGAGCAGGGCGGCGGGACGATTGTGCACGTCGATGTCATGGACGGACACTTTGTGCCGAACATTACGTTTGGACCGCCGATGGTCAAGGCGCTGCGTCCCATTACACGACTGCCGCTGGACTGCCACCTGATGGTCGAGAACCCGGACGCGTTCATCGAGGACTTTGCGAAGGCCGGTGCCGACATGCTGTGCGTTCATCAGGAGGTATGCCGGCATCTGCACAGGACGATCCAGCAGATTGAGCTGCATGGGATGAAGCCGGCGGTGGTTATCAACCCGGCTACGCCAGTAGAGACGCTGATTGAAGTGCTCCCGATGCTGCATCATGTGCTGATCATGAGCGTGAACCCGGGGTTCGGCGGGCAGCGGTTTTTGCCGCTTGCGCTGGACAAGATTGCGCATCTGGCGGAGCTGCGGGAGGAGATGGGCTTGAACTTTCGTATTGAAGTGGATGGCGGCGTTGCTCACGATACGGTTGCGCAGGTGGTCAAAGCGGGAGCGGACATGCTCGTGGCTGGCTCTGCAATTTTTGCACCTGGCGATCGCACGCGCACCATCCGGAATGCGCAGGAGTTCCTGCAACTGGCCCGAGCGACGGGCAATCCCGCATAAAGCAGCCTGTGGGGCTAAGATAGATGGAGTTCCGCGCACCTGTTGCGCAGAGCGGATGAGGCCAGACCAGCGTGATTTCAAGCTTGATGCAACAGAAGTCCTTCTTCCCCACATTGCGTGCCGCCTTGCTCGCTGGCGCTGCCATCGCCGCAGGACTTTCTGCCGCGGCTCAGCAGAATCCTACTGTGCCGCCGCCTGCGCCCGTGACCACGACCAATCCGGACGGCGTCGTGCAGACGACGACCACTACGTCGACAGATAGCACGGGAAAACCTGTTGAGACTGTCACGGGAACCACGACGTTCCATCGCGGCCGCAAGAAGGACGACAAGGTTGTCCAGTCCAAGGACACGAAGAAGTCTTTGAAGAAGGAAAAGAGTGCGGATGCACTGATCGGCGTGGACTCGCGCCTACCGGATAAGCAACTTTACGATAAGGCGCTGGTAGCTTTGAAGAAAGGCCACTTTGACGTTGCTCGCCTGGATCTGCAGACTATGTTGAACACGTATCCGGACTCGCAATATCAGATGCGCGCCAAGCTGGCGATTGCGGATAGCTGGTACAAGGAGGGCGGCACGGCCGCTTTAACGCAGGCTGAAAGCGAGTACGCCGACTTCCGGGTGTTCTTTCCGAATGCGCCCGAGGCCGCCGAGGCGCAGATGCGCATTGGAGATATCTACTTCCGCGAGATGGATAAGCCGGACCGTGACTATGTAAAGTCGACGCACGCGGAGGAAGAGTATCGCCGCATGCTGACCGACTATCCGGACTCCGTTCTGATCAAGGATGCCAAGCAGCGGCTCCGCCAGGTGCAGGAAGTTCTGGCCACGCGTGAGTCTGACATTGCCAGCTTTTATGCTACTCGCAGTAACTGGGCGGCGGTGATTGCGCGCTATCAGACTGTGGTCGATACGTATCCGCTGTTTAGCCATATGGACGACGCGCTGATTGGTCTGGGTGATGCGTACGGCGCGGAAGCCCGCTACATCCGGACGATGAAGCTGCCGGAAGCGGGCAAGGCGAGGCTGGAGGCGACGTACGACGGGCTAGCGGCGGATGCTTATCGCAAGGTCGTATTGGAACACTCGGCTGCGCTGCACGTTGAGGATGCGCGTGACCGTCTTGCGGCAATGAACCTGCCGATTCCGGAGCCAACCCCGCAGCAGATTGCAGCCAGCGTTGCGCTGGAGAACAGCCGGGCGAGCTACAGGCTTACAGATCGTGCGAAGCTGCTGATTTTGCACATGCCGGATACGGTGATGGCGGCGCGTGATGGCGAGCCTACTTTGACGGATCCGAAGCCAACGGTTGCGCCGACGATCGTCAAGAAGGTGAATGAGAATTTCAAGTCAGCGTTCAATCCTGAGGTGTCCTCTGGTGCTTCCGGTGCGACGACCACTGTCGCGGCACCGGTAACGGAAACCACCACGGCTGCTCCGGGGACTCCAGCGGCTCCGCTGGCGTTGCAGGACGTCCCGACCGGAGAGGATGCCGGTAGTGCGACTACGACGCTGACGACGCCAGCGACGGCTGGGCCCAGTGGCGTAGTGGGGATTGAAATTCTGCCTTCTGCCTCGCGGCCTGTGGGTGGAAATGGTCTGAATGCCGTTGGCCCGAAGAACGCGACGGATCTTCCGCCGACGGAGAAGCCCGCGCCGGCGCCTGACCAGGCGAATGACATCACAACTCCAACTGCGCCTGCTCAAGTCTTTCCCGGAGGCATGAAGAAAGCTGCGAAGCCCGAGTTTGACAAGGCGGATGAGAGCTCCAGCAAGCACAAGCCTAAGAAGGGCGTGAAGAAAATTATTCCGCCGAACCCGTTCTAAACGGATGTATGGCCTTAGTGAGACAGGCGCGGCTTTGGCTGCGCCTGTCTGTTTGCGGAGGCGATTCGCGGCGGTGCTACGCTTAAGCAAATGAGCACTGAAACAGTTGAACTGGCAAAGGCATACGATCCCTCTGCGATCGAAGAAAAATGGGCAGAGTACTGGGTTGAGCAGCGTCTGTTTAGGGCTCCGGAGACGGGCAAGCCGTTCACGATGTTACTGCCGCCGCCCAATGTTACTGGCCGCCTGCACATGGGGCACATGCTGAACCAGACGGAGATGGATATTCTGACGCGCTGGCACCGGATGCGGGGCGATCGCGCGCTGTGGGTTCCGGGGACCGATCATGCCGGTATCGCCACGCAGATGATGGTGGAGAAACAGCTTGCGGCGGAAGGACGGACGACACGCGAGGAGCTTGGGCGCGAGGCGTTTACGGATCGCGTGTGGGATTGGAAGCGGCAGTATGGCGGTGCGATTACGGATCAGATGCGGCGGTTGGGGGCGAGCGTCGACTGGAGCCGCGAGTACTTCACGATGGACGATGACCTGTCGCTCGCGGTGAATGAGGCATTTGTGCGCTTGTATGAGCAGGGGCTGATTTATCGCGGGGCGTACATCGTGAACTGGGATCCGAGTGCGCAGACGGCGGTGTCGGATCTGGAGGTGGAGAACGACGAGCGGATCGGGAAGCTGTATCAGATTCGCTACATGCTGGCGGACGGGTCGGGTTCGATTGTGATTGCGACGACGCGGCCGGAGACGTTGCTGGGCGACGTTGCGGTGGCGGTGAATCCTGGGGACGAGCGGTATGGGGCGCTGATTGGCCGGACGCTGAACCTGCCCCTGACCGGGCGTCAGATTCCGATTGTGGCGGACGACTGGGCCAACCCGGAGTTCGGTACGGGTGCGGTGAAGGTGACGCCGGCACATGATCCGAACGACTTTGCGATCGGGCAGCGGCACGGTTTGCCAAGCATTACGATTCTGGACAAGACGGCGAAGATTGACCTGCCGCCTGAGGCCATTGGGGACAATCCGGAGGGGCTCGCGGCACGTGCGAACTACCAGGGGCTGGACCGGTTTGAAGCGCGCAAGCTGATTGTGGAGCATCTTGACTTGGCGGGACTGCTGGTTGAGGTGAAGGATCATCCGATGACTGTTCCGGTGTCGCAGCGGACCGGCGCGGTGATCGAGCCGAGGCTTTCGGACCAGTGGTTCATCAAGATTCAGCCGCTGGCGGATAAGGCGATAGCGGCGGTCAAAGACGGCCACATCAAGTTCACGCCGGAGATGTACGAAAAGACTTACTTCGAGTGGATGGGGAATATTCACGATTGGTGCATTTCAAGGCAGCTTTGGTGGGGTCATCGGATTCCGGCGTGGCACTGCCGTGCGTGCAAGGCGATTACGGTTTCGCGCAGCACGGCGACGGCCTGTGGCACCTGCTGCTCGAAGGAGATCACCCAGGAGACTGACGTGCTGGACACGTGGTTTTCGTCCGGGCTGCTACCGTTTACGGTGTTTGGCTGGCCTTCGAAGGATGGCAAGCCTGCTCCGGATATGGCGGCGTTTTATCCGACGGATTTGCTGGTTACGGGCTTCGACATCCTGTTCTTCTGGGTTGCGCGGATGATCATGCTGGGGACGCATTTCATGCTGGATGTGCCGATGCCGGATGGAAGTCCGCGCACGCTGGCTGAGGCGGTACCGTTCCGATCGGTGTATATCCACGCGTTGGTACGGGACGCGGACCGGCAGAAGATGTCGAAGACGAAGGGCAATGTCATCGACCCGATCGACATTATCGGTCGGTTCGGGACGGATGCTGTGCGGTTTACGCTGGCGAGCATGGCTTCGCCGGGCACGGATATTGCTTTCTCGGAAGAGCGGACGGATGGGTATCGTGCGTTTGCGAACAAGATCTGGAACGCGGCCCGTTTTCTGTTCATGAACCTCGACCGGGCGCGTGAGGCGGGCATCGCACTGGACTTTACAGAGCTTTCCAGCGCGCTGGCGGGGGGTGAGGACGACTCGCTTGAGACGAAATGGATTCTGGCGCGGCTCAATGCGACTGCTGGCGCGGTCGATAAGGCGCTTGCGGCTTATCGCTTCGATGAAGCCGCGAATGCGATCTACCAGTTCTTTTGGGGTGAGCTTTGCGACTGGTACCTGGAGGTCGTGAAGCTGCGGTTGAACTTTGCGGAAGAAAGCGTTGATGATGACGCGGCCCGGATAGCAACGCGGTCTGCACTGACGACGTTCGTTGCGGTTTTTGAGGCTGCGTTGCGTCTGCTTTCGCCGTTCATGCCGTTTATTACGGAAGAGATCTGGCACGCGCTGTGGGCCAAGTCCGCGCTTGGTAGTGCGCCGGCGAAGCTGAAGTCCATCGCGCTGAGCCGCTATCCTCAGCCGGGCGATGCGGCGGCCGATGAGACGAGCGCTGCGGCGATGCAATTGTTGCAGGAGGTCATCGTTGCGGTTCGTGGCCAGCGCAAGGAGATGCTGGTGCCGGATAAGGAAGCGACACCGATACGCATCTTTGGGGCGGCGGCGGAGATTGCCTTGTCGAACGCTGACATTCTCGCCAAGATGGCGCGTGTGGCTGCGGTTGAGATTGCGGGTGGCCCGCTGACCGGCAATGGTGCCCGCAGCGCGGCCCAATTTGATGTGCAGGTGGTTTATGAACGCCTTATCGACGTGCCCGCTGAGCGTGAACGCCTGACGAAGGACCTTGCAAAGTACGAGAAGGGGCTGGTGGCAGGCGAACGCCAGCTCAATAACGATGCGTTTATGGCTAAGGCTCCGGCACACATTGTTGAGGGTCTGCGTAAGCAGGCTGCTGAATCTCGCACGCTGTATGACAAGACCAAGTCGGCGCTGGCTGAGCTTGAGTAGGACGCGGCAGCGAGTTTCGTTATAGAGCATGGTAAAGCGCGTTAGGACGAGGAAGAACGCAGTGACCTAGTGAGAGAAGCAGTACTCGCTGGTGAATAGGTAGAAAAACTCACGTTCCGGCAGCTTTCTGCACCCTTCAAACTTGCGCTTGCAGAACTCGCGGGGCTCGCGGAAGACCTCTTCCTGTATGACGGTCCAGGTAGCGCAGCCGAGGGGGAGGGCGAGCACCAGCAGGAAGGCGAAATGGTGGGCGAACGACATGCAGGTTCCTCTGGGGATTCCAGCGGAGCTGTCTTTAGGAAGCGATTTTACGCAAAGGGAGTCTTCCGGTTTAGGATTACGCCATGGATTGGAAGAGCAAGCGAGTCCGCGGAATCCTTGAAGCCGCGCTGATTGAAGATAAGGCCGCCAATGATCTAACTACCGGTCTCGCGATTGACCCGCGCATGCGCGCCACTGCGAGCATTGTGGCTTTGCAGCCCTGCGTGGTCTCGGGGATAGGCGTGATTCCTGTGGTGCTGGAGCTTTACGCGGTTCTGCGGACCAAGGCTGGGGCGCCTCCCATGGGCCGGTTCGAGGTCGTGAGCCACCCTGAAATCTTTGATGGGGTGCGGGTGAAGAAGGGACAGACGCTGGCCGTGATCCGCTACAACGCCGCCGCGCTGCTGAGTACGGAACGTGTAATTTTGAATTTTCTGCAGCGCATGAGCGGTATCGCCACGTTTACGAACGAATACGTGCGCGCGCTTGCCGGTACCAAGACCCACGTGCTCGATACGCGCAAGACCATCCCCGGGCTGCGTGCATTCGACAAATACGCAGTCAGCTGTGGCGGCGGGACGAGTCATCGCCAGGACCTGCAGGACGGCATTCTGTTGAAGAGCAATCACATTGCTTTGGCGGGTGGGATTACAAAGGCGATTACGAAGGTGCTGGCCAAACGCTCTGCCCAGCAGCCTGTCCAGGTCGAAGTTCGAACGCTTGCGGACCTGGAAGAAGCGCTTACGGCCGGCGCGGAATCTTTCCTGCTCGGAAATATGACCGCTGCGTTGGCCAGAAAGGCCGTCAAGCACGTTCGTGCAGTCAGCCCTACGATCCCGATTGAGGCCTCGGGCGACATTGCGCTCGCCAATGTTCGCGAGTACGCGGAGGCCGGCGTGGACTTCGTTTCGATTGGAGCCTTGACTCACTCGGCCAACGCCGCGGATCTGAGCATGCGAATCTCGGTCGATGAGAGCTAGTTTCGATCTGGGGCAGGTCGAAGCTGCCCTGGCCGGCACTCCCTTTGCGCATCATTTGCATCATGTGGCTTCCACCGGATCGACGAATGCACTGGCACTGGAGGCGGCGCAGGCTGGCGTGGCAACTGGGGTGTGGCTGGCAGATGAGCAGACTGCCGGACGGGGGCGTGGCGGGCATACGTGGCACTCGTCCGTGGGGGACGGACTTTATGTGAGTGTGCTGCTGCGGCCTCGGCTGTTCGGGGCGGATGCGTTGAAGCTTTCGCTGGCGGCGGGGCTGGCGGCGAAACACGCTATCGCGGAGGCTGGTGGCATTCCTGCAGAACGGATCGATCTGCGCTGGCCCAACGATCTGATGATTACGGGCCGGGACGGTGAGCAACGTAAGTTTGGCGGCATTCTGACGGAATCTTCCATGGACGGGGGCGATGGTGCGCTGGCGTATGCGGTGATTGGGGTCGGGATGAATCTGAACCACGCCGCCATGCCTGCGGAGCTGAGCGATCTTGCCACTTCGCTGTATCTGGCGGGGGGGGAGCTTGTTTCGCGCGAGGCAATTTTGATTGAGATGCTCTGCGAACTGGCGGTCCAGGTGAATCTGGTCGAGGCGGAGGCTGGGGGAATTCCGAAGGTCCAGGTGTCTCTGGCCTTGCGATTTGAACGCGCCAGTACATGGGTTCGCGGGCTTTCGGTCCATGTTGCGGAAGGGGACGGATATACTGGCGTCACGGACGGACTCGACCCCCATGGCTTGTTACGGGTGCGCTTGGCGAACGGGTCCACGCGCACAGTGAGACACGGCAGTGTACGCCGGTCTGGACAAGGCCAGGGTGGGTGACGAATCCGGAAAGGATCTGGGCGGACATGCTTCTTGCAATTGATGTAGGTAACTCCAATACCGTTCTGGGCCTTTACGCGGCGCATCCGGAGACGGAGGGTGGGAACGGTCGCTACTCGTCTAGCCTGGCGGCGCACTGGCGTATTACGACGCCGGATGCGCGTACGGCGGACGAGTTTGGTGTTCTGCTGCGGAGCCTGTTCGATTTGAATGGCTTCGAGCTTTCTGCCGTGACGGGTATCGCGATCTCGTCCGTAGTGCCTCCCATTGACTCAACCCTGCGGCATGTTTGCGAGCTGTTTTTCAAGGTGCGTCCGCTCTTTATCGAGCCCGGGGTCAAGACCGGCCTGCCTGTGCTGACGGATAACCCGGCAGAGGTGGGCGCCGATCGAATCGTCAATTGCGTCGCGGCGTTCGATCGCTTCAAGTCACCTTGCATCATTGTGGATATGGGGACGGCGACCACGTTTGACGTGGTCTCGGCGCGCGGCGAGTTTCTGGGAGGGG
>JAYVDT010000444.1:0-3418 GCA_043749265.1 Rhodanobacteraceae bacterium
GAAGCTCTCGAGGCCGAACTCACCGCAACCGATCTCCGCACCGCTATCCTGCAGCACGAACTAGCCGACCAGAACATCGCCATCGAAGCCAGGAATCACGAGCGCCGCGACGCCGAGCGCGAAGCCGCCAACTCCGGCGCCGCGCTCCGCCAGATGGAGTCCGAAACCACACGCATCGAGCGACGCTTGCAGGAGTGGATGCTATCCACGGACCGCAACCGCGACGCCCGTAACCAGAAGGCAGACTTCATCGCCAACCGCCAGCAGCTAGCCACCACCGTCGAAGCCGAGCGCAGCACCCTTGAAGCCGGTCTCGCAGACTTAACGGTAGAAGTTGAAGAGCTACGCCAGCAGCGCGAGCACCTCCAGCAAGTCGCGTCCCAGGCAGCCGCAGCCCTCGCCGGATTGGAAGAACGCCGACGCAACGCCCAAGCCAACTTTGAGCAGACCACGCGCCTCTTCAACGGGCAGCGCCAGCGCATCGACCAGTTGGATGCCCAACTCATCTCCGCCGCTACTGAAAAGCTTCGCCGCGAAGAAGAGACAGCCACCCTCGGCGCCCAGCGCGAGCAGATCGCGGAAACCCGCGCTACCGCCGTGGCTGAAGGTGCTCGCCTGACCGAAGAAGCCAAGGCTCTGCGCGAGGTCACGGCCTTGATCGACGCCAAGCTCCGCACCGTCCGCGCTGAAACCGAAGTCCTCCGTGAGCAGCGCGCCGGCCTCTCCGCACGCGTCGCCAAACTCACTTCCGACATCGAACATCTCGAAGCCACCTGCCTCAACGATCTCGGCGTCGAAGCCTCCCTCCTCCGCGCCGACACTGAAATCATCCGCATTGAAGGCGAGGCCCTCACTGAAGGCGAGTCCGAAGCCCGCACGCTGAAAACACGCTTGGAGAGCATGGGCCCGGTGAACATGATGGCCCTCGAAGAGTACGAAGAGACCACCCAGCGCCACACCTTCCTCGAAGCACAGCGCAAGGACCTCGTCGAGTCCATCGACAACACCGCCGCCAGTATCAAGGAGATTGACGACGTCTCCCGAGTCAAGTTCGACGAAGCCTACAAGATCATTAATGAAAACTTCTCCGTCACCTTCGCCAAACTCTTCGGCGGGGGCCAGGCCTTCATGCGCCTCACCGATCCCGACAACCCCAACTCCGACTCCTCCGGTATCGAGATCGTCGCCTCGCCCCCGGGCAAAAAACTGCAGAACATCCTGCTCCTCTCGGGCGGTGAGAAGGCCCTTACGGCTCTCGCCCTCCTCGTCGGAATCTTCCAGTTCCAGCCCGCTCCCTTCTGCATCCTTGACGAAGTAGACGCCCCGCTAGATGAAACCAACGTAAACCGCTACGCCAAGATGATCTCCGAGATGAGCGCGACGACACAGTTCATAGCCATCACTCACAACAAGCGCACTATGGCCCAGGCCGACGTCATCTACGGCGTCACCATGCAGGAGCCCGGCGTCAGCAAGATCGTCAGCGTCAACCTCGGCCAGGGCAACCGCTCGCGCCAGTCCGACCGCGACCAGCCCCGCCGCGTCGCCTAACCGCTCCAGCCAGCGGGATGGGCTACATTGAACAGCCGATCGAACAACCGATCAACTGACAGGCCCATCCCGAAACCGTCCCGGGTACGCTTAACGCTCACGTTCGCAACGCTCTGCCTTACTGGCTGCACTCCCAAACACAGAAATCCTGAAGTTCCCCCACGCCCCCCGAGCAGCCGCGATGTCACCTTTCACTCCCGCGCTCTGGCCCGCGACTCCACCTAGCGCATCTTCACTCCCGCCACCTACCCCGCCGGCCCCATCCACATCCTCTATCTCCTCCACGGCTCCGGCGGCGGCTACCGCGACTGGGCCAACCAATCGCCCATCGCCTCGCTCGCCTCCCGCGACTACGTCCTCGTCATGCCCGATGGCGGCAACTCCTACTTCCTTAACTCTGTTCGCAAACCCAATGATCGCTACGAAAACTTCCTCACCCAGGACCTCATCGCGGAAGCCGAGCACACCCTGCCCGCCGGCCCCCGAGTCTGCGCCATCGCCGGAGTCTCCATGGGCGGTTTTGCCTCCATTGTCCTCGCGTACAAGCACCCCGATCTCTACTCCTTCGCCGCCGCCCTCAGCCCTCCCGTCGACGTCCCCGAGCGCCCCTTCAACACCCGTCGGCCTCTACAGTCCTAGTCCTATCGATCCATCTTCGGACCCACCGGAAGCCCCGCCCGCCGCGCCGCCGACCCCTTCCTCCTTGCCCGCGCACTCGACCCCACCCACGCCCCCTACCTCTTCCTCTCTACCAGCCACGAGTTCCTTGAAGCCCCTATCCGCCGTTTCGATTCCCTGCTCACCCAACGCCATCTACCCCACGAGTTCCACACCAACCCCGGCGGCCACACCTGGCAGCAATGGGACGCCCAATTCCCCGCCCTCTTCGCCGCCCTGGAGAGCAAGTCATCCTCGCTCTAGACTAACCGTGTCAGCTGACCGTAAGCGCGATTTTCAGCCCGATGATCAGGAGGATGATCGCGAACAATCGAGCCGTCCAGAATGGCCACTTGCTTCCGCTCTTTTCAGCAAACCATTCGGCGCCAGCATACACAGCCAGAGCTAACCCGATAAGAGAGAGTGGTTGCCGCATCGGATCAGACTGATGGCCCTGTAGCGCCTTCACGAGCGGAATAGAAAGCAGGAGAAGTCCGAATACCAGGACAGAGGCATTCCTATTCTTGTAGTTGGCAATACGCAACATATGTCTCCACGTCAAAATAATCATCTGAAAGCGTTACGCGGCGAGGCGAATGCCTGACGTACAGGCAATCGCCTCGTCACTAGCCGTTGGCTGCTATGCAGTTGTTATATCCGTCGATCGTCACAAGCGCCAAAATGATTCCGCAAGCTACACAAACTAGCGCGTAGGTTGCCGCAAGTGCAATTCCGATGTTAAAGACTTGATCGCAGTTATAGTTTGCATACATGACCGTACCGCAGTGGGGTGCTTTCAAACCGTCGCGATACATCACGGGTTGCGCCTTTTCCTGCTGGCGTTGGATTCTTTCGAACTCCGTCTTGACGTCGTGAATCCTTGCCCCGAATCTTGCGTGCCACGCTGCTTTCGCGTCACCATGAAAGGCATGGCCGTCGCGAAGCGAGTTGCCGTTAGCGATCTCTCCCAAAGCGGCAGCAACTGACGAATGGCAAGATTCCACATCGCACGACTTATCCGAGGCTGTGAGTATGGCCTTCGATTGTACGAACAGATCGGAAATTGGGTAAACCGGTGTGGTTGATGTCGTGGGGGTGGGGGGCATCGGTATCTGTGCCCCAGCGTATCCAGCAGTAGTGACGAACATCGTAAGAGCAGTAAGCGCGGCACAGAATCTTGTACTAATCCGACGGAGGGGGGGGGGGGAAT
>JAYVDT010000445.1:0-11089 GCA_043749265.1 Rhodanobacteraceae bacterium
AAAAAGTCTTACTCACGGATTGAGTATATCGCCCCACAAAAAACTTTCACCAGCATCGCAACGCCAGCGGTGATCGCAAAGTCTTCGGATTTGGAAATAATTTGGTAGCGCCACCGGGGCTCGAACCCGGACTCTCAGCCTTGAAAGGGCCGCGTGTTAACCAGTTACACCATGGCGCCATACATACAACAATATTCGATAACTCCAACTCTACGCTGTCCACCTCGAAAAAACAGAAGAAGAGCGAAGATTTGGTAGCGTTACCGGGGCTCGAACCCGGACTCTTCGCCTTGAGAGGGCGACGTGTTAACCAGTTACACCATAACGCCATAACTTCAGGTCGATCATGCAGGAGACAGCAATTCCAATCAAGGCGACTTCCGAAGTATAGCAAACACTTCTTCGGGCTGCTACCTCCCTCGCTTAAGAAGCAAACGGTCTTACAGACCCAGCTTCTTAACTTCGTCGTTGTAGTACTTGCGATACAGAATGTCCCATTCCTGGGAACCCTCCACGATGATTTTGCGCTGCGAAGCGATCTTCAAGCGCGCGCCCGCGTCAAGCTTTGTCTCTTCCAACAGCAGCTTTTCGAGCGCCTTGCGCGCCTCCTGACGGATCGTATTACGATCTTCCAGAAATTCGCACTCAGGAATCTCGGCCAGCGTATCGGCAACCGTATGTGCCAGCTTATTCAATTTGTCGCGAGAGACTCTCATAGCACCGCCTTGTACTGGTGCACCAGTTTGGCCTTGATCTTCTTAAACATCTCCGGGTAGCTGACGCCGCCCTTGCGCATGTCGTCCTGAATCGCTTCCAGGATTACACGAACCTCGTCGTTAATCCTGTCTTCCAGTGACAGCTCATCCACCATGCCAGTCGCAACCCGTTCGTTCAGGATCGCAGGCTTATCCGTGTGAATCATCTTTTCGGCGATAAGGTGTTTCACCGTCTGGCGCGCCAAATACCCGACGTAATCTTTGGAAAAAATCATGATCTTTCACTGAGTGTATCGCATGATCCGCGCGGCAATCGCGGCCCGTATCTGAGACAATCAAAACAGATGCAACCTGACAACCTACACACGCTCAAAGACGACATGGTGGCCTTCATCGTCGGGCACGGCATGCGCCGACTCCCCGGATACGTCACCGAAGAAGTTCCGACCGTCCTTTATGAAGAGGACGACCCGGACTCCTGGAAAGACTTTGTTGAACACGCCAAGGCCGCCGGCGCGCCCTTCGTCACCATGAGCGAGGTCGTCCTCGAAAAATCTGACGTCGCCATCCTGCTCGAGCAATTGCGCGAACACGACCTCCCCGAGGATGAAGAGATTGACATCGACGACGCCGAAGCCCTGATCAAGCACGTCGGCAAGGCCGGCTACCTGCAGCTTGGCTTCGCCCACCAGGGCATCATGTTCCTGTTCGAAATCTCGACTGAATGGTACGACCGTTTCCAGGACCTTCTGGAAGCTGCGACAGACCTCGGCGGCATGGTCGTAGACGACCACGACGAGTAAAAAGAATGCAAAGGGCACGTTGGGTCCTGCCGCAGCCCGACCAAGCTGCGGCACATCACCTGCAGTCTGAAATGGGCTGCTCGTTGATCATCGCTAATCTCCTCGTAAACCGCGGGATCATCAGCGCTGCAGCCGCGCGGGGATTTCTCTCTCCAACGCTCAATGACCTACACGATCCCGGTCTGATGCTGGGCATTACCGCCGCGGTCTCGCGCATCCAGCGCGCGGTTGCGGACGGAGAACCCATCCTTATCTACGGCGACTACGACGTAGACGGCACCACGGCCACCGTGCTGCTCAAGACTGCCATTGAACGCATCGCCAATCCCGCCACGCCCGCCCAGGTCACGTACCATGTGCCGCATCGCCTCCGCGAAGGTTACGGCATCCAGAACATCCGACTTGCGGAAGCAGCAGCAGCCGGGGTCCGCCTCGTCATCTCTGTTGATACCGGCATCCGGGCCTTCGCCGCCGCCGCCGAAGCGAAAACCCTCGGCCTGGACCTCATCGTTACCGATCATCACCTGCCAGACGGCGCTGTCGGCGCACCCGAGGCGCTTGCCGTCATCAACCCTGCCCAGCCCGGCTGCCCTTACCCCAACAAACACCTATGCGGCGCCGGAGTAGCCTTCAAACTGGCCCACGCCCTGCTAGCCGCCCACGCTGTCACCGAATCCCAGCGCGAACGTCTCCGCAACTCCCTGCTACCCAGTTTCCTCAAGCTTGTCGCGATCGCCACTATCGCAGATTCAGTTGACCTGACCGGCGAAAATCGTGCGATCGTGTGGCTTGGCCTGCGTGAACTCAGCAACCCTGTTCAGCCCGGCCTTCGAGCCCTTATGCAAGTAGCTAGGATCGCGCTGAACCAGGCCCCCACTGCGCGCGAGATAGGCTTCGGGCTCGCGCCTCGCATCAACGCTGCTGGCCGCATGGACATCGCAAGTGACGTTGTCGAACTCTTCCTCACGCGCGATTCAGCCCGCGCAGGCCAGCTTGCTGACAAACTCGACCAACTCAATCAAGACCGGCGTGCCACGGAAGCCTCGGCCCTCGAAGCTATCGAACTGCAGCTTCTCACACTCCGCGACGCGGCCGGCATCTACACCGCGGAATGCATCGTTCTTGATCATCCGGAGTGGCACCGCGGGGTACTTGGCATCCTGGCTTCTCGTGTCGTAGACCGCACAGGAAGACCTGCGCTTGTAATGACGACCGACAACGGCGACGCGCATGGGTCCGGCCGCTCGATTGGGGGCTTCCATCTGCTCGATGCGCTCACGGCCATCCACGATGCGGACACGGGAGATGGCCTCTTCAAGCGCTTTGGAGGTCATGCCCACGCTGTCGGCTTCTCGCTCGATGCAGGCCGGCTCGACCTGCTGCGAGAACGAATGCGCACCCATTCCAATGCCCACCTCACGCCAGACCTGCTCATCCCGGAGATTGAATGCGACCTCGAGATAACCCCGGCGGACCTGAGTAGCGACCTGATTGATTGGCTAGAGCGGTGCCAGCCCTTCGGCATGGGTAACTCCGAGCCAATATTCCTAGCACGCGGGTTCGTTCTTAGTGGCCCGCCCCGCATCATCAAGGAGACTCACGTCTGCCTCCCACTCACGCATCCCAGCAGAGCCCAGCCTCTGAACGCGATGGGTTGGAGTCGCTCCGGCAAGTTCTCGTGGGCGGAACGTTGTGCTGAGCTTGGCCTCCAACATGGATCACATGTCGATGCCGTCTTCCACCTACGAATGAACAAGCACCCGCAATACGGCGGATTAGAACTCGAGTTGGTTGACCTTGCGGTAGTTCAGAAAACGGTAACCTGACGAAAAAGATGTGCTTCGTTTGGCCTATTGTCTCGTCTTATATACTGGCTTTTCAACGCTATGGACAAACCCCAATCAAACCGGGCCGGTGGAGTTCTGCTCTGGGTGGCCGGTCTCGCGGTAGTAATCGGAATCGTAATTGCTGTCCGCTCCCTCACCCGTGAGCAGGTCGCTGTACGTGTCGTTCCGGTCACCTACCAAACCATCGTGGATAAATTCTCTACCAACGGCAAGGTCGAGCCGGTGGAAGAGTATCAGGCGCACGCGCCCGGTCCTGGTGTCATCCAGAAGATCTTCGTCGAGGTAGGCGAAAAGGTCACACCCGGCACTTTGTTAGTAAGGATGGATGACTCAGAAGCTAAGGCCCGCATCGCAACTTCCAATGCCAACCTGAGTGCGGCCCGAATTGCCTTGCGCGACATTGAATCGGGCGGAACATTGGAAGAAAGAGGTCGTTTCTCTTCGGATGCATCCTCGGCTCACCTTGAGCAAACCCAGGCTGCCGCGAACGTCGCTCAGGTACTACGACTGCAGCAAAAAGGCGCCGCTTCAGCCGCAGAGGTAGCGGCCGCACAGCAGCGTCTCAATGCAGCCGACCTGACCCTTGCAACAGCCAGCGGCCGCAGTACAACGCGCTACACCCCTGAAGATCGCGCCAATGCTCAGGCACGTGTCGCCGACGCCGCAGCCGCGTTGGTCGCAGCAAACAGCGCTTACAACAATGCCAATATCCGGTCGCCTATCCGAGGCACGGTCTACTCAATTCCCTTTTCGCAATACGACTTTGTGCCGTCCGGCGCAGACGATCTTCTGGACGTAGCCGACCTGAACAGGGTTCGGGTGCGCGCCTACTTCGATGAGCCGGAGATAGGCAAGCTGGCCCGCGGACAAGCAGTCACAATCGTCTGGGATGCCAGACAGGGGATGATCTGGCACGGACACATTGAGAGCGCCCCCACGACCGTCATCACCTACGGGACGCGTAACGTAGGCGAGAGCAACATTACCGTGGACGACGCAAAGGGTGACCTGTTGCCCAATACCAACGTCACCGTCACCGTCACGCGCATGCAACGTTTCAATGTCTTGAGCATTCCCCGCGAGGCTCTGCACACAGACGGCGCTAACAACTATGTTTATCGCATCGTGGACCACAAACTGGCTCGCACTCCCGTTCAGGTGGGAGTCGTCAACCTGACCAATGTTGAAGTAACCAGCGGCCTCAAGGGTAACGACATCGTTGTGCTGGGACCCACTGCCAGTGGCAAAGAACTCACGAACGGGCTGGAAGTCAAGCAAGTCGAATGAGCACGAAGCGAACATTTCGAGGCATGCAACTTGCCACCCTTGCCCTGACACTGCTGCTTGCGTCCAGCTCGCGCGCGGATGAAACCGCAGCCTACGCTGCACTCATGCACGGGCGGGTCGAAGAGGCCACGACGCTTCTCCGGCAGGCGCTCGCAGCCGACCCCTCAGATGGCCGCGCACACCTCCTTCTATGCCGTGCTGACTATGCCCAGGATCAAGCCGATGCCGCAGTCCGCGAGTGCGACAGTGCCGCAGCGGCCATGCCCAACGACAGTGACATCCAGATGTGGTTAGGACGCGCCCTTGGCATGAAAGCCTCCGTGGCGAATCCCCTTGCCGCATTCGCAATTGCCCGCAAAGTCCGTACCGCGTTCGAGCGAGCCGTCCAACTCGATCCCTCAAACGTATATGCGGCAAGCGATCTGGGTCAGTACTATATCGCCGCCCCGTCCATCGTCGGCGGTGGAGATGAAAAGTTGCTCCGTTTGGCCTCGAGGTTGAAGACCCACTCACCGTCTCGTGCACATCGCCTCCTCGCTTTGCTCGCGCAGAAAAACAAGGATTTTGTGAAGGCCGAATCCGAGTTCAAGCTCGCTGTGGCATCTGGTAACTCACCTGAGGCCTACACCGATCTCGCCCTCTTTTATCAACAACAGGATCGAAGAGATGAAGCTGCGGCAGCGGCCGTACAAGCGCTCGACGCCGACAAATTCAAAAGCAACGTCCAGTTCGATGTCGCCTCCATTTTGATCGCGGCCAGGCGCTCGCCCGAAGTTGCCGAGCGCGCCATACGCAACTACCTTGGTTCTGCAAACCAGACCGACGAAGCACCCGCGTTCAAGGTTCATCTTGAACTGGGCAAATTGCTGGTAAGCCGTGGCGACCGTGAAGGCGCTAGAGCCGAATACGCCGCTGCCGTTGCCCTTGCGCCCAACTATCAGCCCGCGCGCAAAGCGCTCGGAGGCGTATGAACTCGTCACTTTCACGTCCTCAATTTCTATCCGTTGCGGCGATCACCTCTGTTTTGCTGTCGAGTGTCGCAGGCTTTGCCCAGATTTCCCTAACCACTGCGGTCGACCTTGCAGTCCGGAATAACCCCCGCGTGAAAGTTGCGGAGGCGGATGTAGACAAGGCTCGTGCCGGTCTCTCGCAGGCCAAGGACGCCTACATTCCGGCGGTCAATGTTGGAGCAGGCCTGGGCAATTCCTACGGGTACTCGACGAACCCTCCAACTTTGTTCACTGTCACCGGCCAGTCGCTTGTCTATAACGCGGGCCAGATCGATTACATTCGCGGCGCCCGTGCCAGCCTGATTGCGGCGCAGCTCTCTGTCAAGGAAGCCCAGAATGCAGCCGCTGAAGACGCTGCGTTAACCTTTATCGCCCTGGATCATGACCAGGAGCGGGAAGCTGTTCTGCGGGAACAGACCGGCTTCGCCAACAAGCTTGTCAACATAGTCGAAGAACGTATCAATGAAGGGCACGACACGCAGATGAATTTGACTGCGGCGAAGTTATCCGCCGCACAAGTTCGCCTCAGCCGACTCCGCGCTGAAGATGCAACCCTGGATGATCGCGACCACCTGGCCCGACTGATGGGCCTTCCCGCGACTGCTCTAAAAGTGGAGGGCGGCCTGCCCATCCTGCCTTCGCTGGATTTAATGAAGGATTCAGATGCAGCGCCCATGACTCCGTCGGTCGCCGCCGCATTCGCCAGCGCGCACGCCAAGCAGGAACTTGCGTTCGGCGACAACCGGTATCTATACCGTCCTCAGCTCTCACTCTTCTTTCAATACAGCCGTTACGCGACGTTTGCGAACTCGTTCAACCAACTAGAAAAAGTGTATGGGACCGTAGGCGCAAATGCGGAGGCATACGGCGTCCAGATAACGATCCCGATTTTTGACAAGTACCATCAGGCTAAAGCGCGAGAAAGTGCTGCAGACGCGGCACATGCCTATCATGAAGCCGAAAACGCCCAGTTCCTCTCGTTGGATGGCCGCTCCAAACTGAATCACTCACTTCTTGAACTGCAAGCTCGCGCTGATGTTGCATCACTTGAACAGCAGTATTCACAGTTACAGCTTGACGGCCTGCTCGTCCAACTCAACGCGCCATCCGGCAATGGACCACAGATGACCCCAAAGGACGAACAAAACTCCCGCATCGCCGAACGAGAGAAATATCTGGCCGTCGTAGACACGACGTTCCAGCTCCGCCAGGCTCAAATCAATCTCCTGCGACAGACCGGCCAGCTTGGCGACTGGCTGAAAACTGCAGCGCGAACACCGTCGTCCGCAAGGCCCTAGTGCCTGATATTTCATCAGGCAAATGTACCCCCGCACCCCGGTGAACCTTAAACTCGTAACCGAATGATAAAATGGGACCTACTGATGATGAAGCCTCTGAAAACCCTGCTCCTGAATCCGCCCTCGTTTGAGAAGTTTGATGGTGGCGCAAGCTCACGCTGGCCTGCTGTCCGCGAGATCGAGTCTTACTGGTATCCCGTATGGCTCACCTACCCTGCCGGCCTGCTTGAAGGGTCTCGCCTTCTTGATGCTCCGCCGCACCATGTTTCAGCAGATGAAACCATCGAAATCGCCAAGGGATATGGGTTCCTCGTGCTCTTTACCTCGACCGTCGGTTGGGCTGGAGATCATGCGCTCGCGCAAGCCGTCAAGAAAGCCAATCCCACCATCAAGATTACATTCGTAGGACCCCCGGTTACGACGGACCCAGACCGCGCCCTCAATGAGTGTAGCGCCATTGACTTCGTCTGCCGTCGAGAGTTCGACTTCTCCGTTGTTGAGTTTGCAAACTACAAGCCGATGAACGAGATCCTCGGTATCAGCTACCGCGGCGAAGATAACACCATCCTCCACAACCCCGATCGTCCGCAGGTAGAAAAACTCGACAAGCCCGACATGCCCTGGGCTACCGAGATCTACGCCCGCGACATGGATGTGACGAAGTACAACGTCCCATTCCTGCTTCACCCGTACGTCTCGCTCTACTCCACGCGCGGCTGCCCAGCGCAGTGCACCTTCTGCCTCTGGCCTCAGACCCTCTCCGGTCACGCATGGCGCAAGCGCTCCACCGACGACGTCGCCGCTGAAATGGCTAACGCCAAGAAGCTCTTCCCCCACGTAAAAGAGTTCTTCTTCGATGACGACACTTTTAACATCCAGAAAGAGCGCACCATCGAGCTCTGTGCCAAGCTGAAGCCTCTCGGCCTCACATGGTCCTGCACCTCGCGCGTCACCACCCACCGCGACACACTCAAGGCCATGAAGAATGCTGGCTGCCGCCTCCTAATCGTCGGTTTCGAGTCCGGCGACCCGCAGATACTCAAGAACATCAAGAAGGGTGCCACCGTTGAGCGGGCACGTGAGTTTGTCAAGGACTGCCACGACCTCGGCCTCATCATCCACGCTGACTTCATCCTCGGTCTGCCGGGCGAGACCAAGCAATCGATTCGCAACACCATCGACTTTGCTAAATCGCTGGACTGTGAGACCATCCAGGTTTCAATTGCCCACGCCTTCCCCGGCACCGAGTTTTACGAGTTTGCCGAAAAGAACGGCTACATCACCAACCAGAAGATGGAAGACGATTCCGGCCACCAGATGGCACATATCGAATACCCCGGCCTCCCCGTCGAATACGTCATGGAGATGGTTCACCGCTTCTACGACGAGTACTACTTCCGCCCCAAGGCCGCCTTCCGCGTAGTCTGGAAAGCGGTCGTCAACCGTGACGTGCCGCGTCTCTACGTTGAGGCCAAGTCCTTCATGAAGCTCCGCGCCCAGCGAAACAAAGCCTCGCGCAAGATGAAGGAAGAGAACGCACTCAAGGCGCAGGAATCCGTCAGTTTGAACGCATAAGCTGATTTCAAGAAAAACAGGCCAGCACGAGAACAACGTGCTGGCCTTTTTCCTTCTAAATCTATTTGCTTCAACCATCAAATTCCGTATTCACCACCGGCACACGGTCAACATGAAACATCGCCTCACCTTCCAGCAATACGCCATCCTCCTCACCGTAGTCATCACCGCGTCCTTCGGTGACACGTTGCTCTCGCGCGGAATGGCGCAGGTCGGCCCAGTAAATATCCATCACCTGACCCTGCTATTTCACGCACTCTTCAACCTGAACATCGTTGCCGGCATCATCCTGCTCATCGGCTTCTTCGCCTCTTACATGACCGCCCTCTCTTGGGCCGACCTCACCTTCGTCATGCCAGCGACTGCCTTTGGCAATGTCCTCATCGCCTTGCTCAGCCGTTTTTGGCTGCACGAGCATCTTTCACTCTCCCGGTGGCTCGGCATCCTTATGCTCACCTGCGCCGTCGGTTTCGTCGCCAACAGCCCGGCCCGCACCGAACATTCACCCGACTCCGATCCCTTCGCGGGCCCACCCCCTGCTTCTCCCCTTGACTCCGGAATCGCCCACTGATGCATGTAGCCACGCCACTCCTCGCCTGGACCTCGATCGCGATCGTCGCGATCCTTGCCATCGCTGGTGAAGTACTCATCGCCGGCGGCATGCGCAGTGTAGGCGATCTTGATAAGATTCGCGCGCACTCGGGCCTGCCCGGCGCCATCCGCGCAGTGCTTTCAAACACAATTTTTCTGGCTGGCGCATTTTGTATGGCGATAAACTTCTTTGCCATGCTCTATACCCTGTCCCACGTAGACCTGTCGCTCGCCGCCCCCGGCATCGCCTCATTTACTTATGTGGGCAATGCCGTCGCGGCCAAAATCTTCCTGCGCGAAAACGTCGATCGCCGTCGCTGGCTCGCGACCATCTTCGTCTGCATCGGAGTCTTCCTGCTGACCAAGTAGCCTCAACCCACCTTCTAAAACAATCCATGCTTATTACTATCAAAGCTCCCCCTATTGGGGAAAACCGGCCCAACTGCGCCGGACTCACTCCAAACCACTGCGCCAGCGTTGCCGCATATTTCGCATCAGCTTTTTGAAAGCGGCGGTATGCTCTTACTCAACCACCGCATTAGCCCCGTGGCTGGAAGTTCCGGCGTCAGAAACCGCAGCAGAT
Source organism: Rhodanobacteraceae bacterium (assembly GCA_043749265.1). GTDB lineage: Bacteria > Acidobacteriota > Terriglobia > Terriglobales > Acidobacteriaceae > Edaphobacter. The sequence goes on from JAYVDT010000445.1 coordinate 9,711, forward strand.
CTCCCTGTACCGCACCCGCGGCCAGCCGCCCACTTCTCACTGCGCTCTCCATCGTCGAGGGCCATTCTGTTCGTGTCCAATCCCCTGCCACAAACAGCCCTTGCAATCCCGTGGCCTGCGGCGGCCGGTGCCGATCAAGATCTGTCGTCACCGAAAACGTCGCCCGCGCCTCCTTCAACACACTCGACTTAACCAGGCGAGCCTCTCGCATAAGCGGGAAAAATTGCTTCGCTTCGTCAATAGCCGAGGCCAGAATCTGCTGCCGGCCCATCTCCAACTCCGGCCACGACGCGCTGATGACAAGCTCAAGATAACTTCCTTTGCTTGCATCCCAACCCCGTATCCGCGACTTGGCAAACATCCACTGAATCCGCGTGTCGAGTAACACCGCATGGTCCATCCCCGTGACATCCCGATCGAACCAAAGATGAACCGTCGTAATCGGTGCCGCAAGAAAAGGCGACTCCTCCTCCTTTAGATACCCCGGAAACGCACCCTCCAAGCCTCCGATCAAACGCTGAGTCTGCCGAAAATCGAGCGCAGTAATCACGGCTTCCGTCTCAAGCCATCGTTCCCCGCACCTGATCGACCACCCACCCCCGGGTCGCTGGCGCAACTCATCTACGCCACTCCGCAGTTCAATCTTCACGCCCTTTTCCACGGCCAACTCCGCAACCGGTGCAAAGAACTCTGTCAGCGGAGCCGCCGGAATTCCCAATCGCCCACCCTGCGGCGACCGCAGAAACGTCTCGTGAAAAACCTTGGCCGCATACTTGGTCGAGCAGCGTTCAAATACATCGTTCAATGCCCCAATCACTACCGGCTCCCAAAAGTGACGAATCGCACGCTCCGTTTGGCCCGTCTTGCGCAGCCACGTCGCAAAGCTCTCGTCGTCATCGGCCGGATATCCGTGCAAAAACTGCATTAGCCCGAGCGCAATTCCAGATTTATCCGTCAGCGTCAGCATCGGCGCGCGCAAAAAACTCACCGTCTGGTGCGATGGAGCCGGCAGCGGACCCGGTTTCATCACGCTACGATTCCCATTGGGCTCCAAAAACACAAGCTCGTCGTACCACCGAATTCTGTCGGAAGTTCCCGCCATCCCACAAAGATTGAGCAAATTCGTGCAGCATCCCAGCACCACGTGTTGCGAGTCCACCGTTTCCTCAAGCGTCGGGTGTTTGTAAGAATAAGCCCGCCCACCAATCTGCGGCCGACGTTCCAGGACAGTCACCTTCGCACCGTCTTCAGCCAGCGCCACGGCGGCAGAAAGCCCCGCAAGTCCCGCCCCCACAACGATTACGTCCCCCAGGCTCATCGCGTGCGCGCCCTCATAGACATTGCCGCCCCGCGCAACAGAACAAGCAGCTTTTCCCTCG
>JAYVDT010000446.1:0-3417 GCA_043749265.1 Rhodanobacteraceae bacterium
GGGTCTTATGTGACCCTGCAACCGAAGGCGCTCTTCAACCAACCACTGATGCATTCACCCTATGTGTGGCTTGGTCACTGAAAGGGAGAAGCCTCAAGCTTTGCAGCGATGGGCTAGGTTCGTTCATGAGTACCCCAAAGCGCTCCGGAGCATCGGATGGTCAGCTCCGGGGATGCCGCTTGAGATGTGCTCTATCCTTGGCAATCGTAGGTTAGCAATATCTTTCCAAGTGGCTATTCCGGTGAGATCCTAAAAAGTTCCCCTTGTGAATAAATGGCGGTGGAAAATTCAGGCAATCATGTAATTGCCGGGGCTCAACCTTATGCTTTGCCATACGCCATAAGTTCTTGAAACGTTGGGCATCTAAGTGGATCCTTATGCGTCAACCAAAAAGGTTAGGTGGCAAACATCGCAGCTTCGCTTAAAAAGAGTTGTTACAGATTCCCCTTACTTTGTGGGGCCTCTTTTCCATTTCATAGGACTTTGGAATTGAAAGTAATAGTTCGCCCAGATCGTGGTCCCACGATTGCTGGCGATCTAAAAGCCCCTCTCTAGCGGTGCACTTACAGACGGGCACTTGTACAGCGTAAACAAACAATATGTCTTTTGTGGCAAATCCCCGGATTAGCTGCTGGACTGAGAGCAGGAAGTTTTTCCAGGCGATAAGCTCCTACGGGTAGGCTGCGAATAAGTTAAACAGCTGAAGCCGCAACAAATCTACTTTGAAGGTAAACAAATGTTCAAGCGTACATACGAAGGACTTACAGCAATAACCTTAGTGGCTGCACTCGCTGGCTGTAGCAGCAACAACGCTCCAACCGCGCCCACAGCCCCGGCTGCGGTGTTGGCTGGTCTGGCAACGACCACAGTCATCGGCACGACCGTCGATACGGTAAACGGTGACTCTAACCCGTACGGTCTGGCGATCGCACCTGTTACGGTCGGCGGCGTTACGGCCGGTGACCTGATCGTCTGCAATTTTAACGACGGTAAAGGAATGGCAGGCGCGGGTACGACAATCGAAGACCTGAAGCCGGTGGCAGGCTCCAAGCCGGTCCGTGTTGCCCAGGATGCATCGCTGGCGGGCTGCAATGCTCTGGCCATCAACCCCGGTGGTCCCATCTGGGTCGCGGCCTACACGTCGAACCTCAATCCGATCTTTGGGCCAGCAGCGACAGGCTCCAGCTACGAGCTGAAGACGACATTGGCCACCAACTATCCCTGGATGCAGCCGTGGGGACAGGTCTATGGATCGCCCACCGTGGCAGCAGGTTCCACCGCCCCTGCTCCAAAGGCCTTTTACATCAGCAACGCGGGTGACGGGTCGATCGTTCAATCCAACATCACCGCGACCGGCCTTGTCTTCAGCCAGATCATCACTGGTTTCCCGCACTCCGTCGATGCGAAATACGGTATTCTCGCGCCTGCAGGCCTGACCTACGATCCCGCCAGCGATACGCTTTACGTCGTTTCGAGCAATACCAACAGCGTCCTGTCCTTCTCGGCGGTCTCTACCATTCCGAAGAATGGCATTACGATCACGGTGGTGACCACAAGCACCGGTGGCGCTTACTCCTCTGCTGCGTCCACGGCATTCAGCTTTACTGGCCCGAACGCTTCGCAAGCAAAGGTTGTTCTTAGCGGAGCGCCTCTAAGCTACCCGATCAGCTCCGCCCTGCTTTATAACGGCGATTTGGTCGTCGGTAACACAGGTGACAATAAAATGGTCGAGATCCAGCCGTCATCGGGCAAGGTTCTCGGAACCAAGGTGATCGATACTGGCAATCCAGGAGCCATCTTCGGTATCGCAACCAGCGGAACGACGCTGGCGACGCAGAAGATCTACTTCAACAACGACAACACGAATAGCGTCGTGTCCCTTAGCCAGTAGTGGCGTGACGTCTGTCTCTGTGATGCATCCGAACCGGCTCTTTGCTGGTTCGGGTACATCACAGTTCTGCTCCGGCGACCTGTTCAAAGCACCTGGCCACCTCAACAGAAGTGCCTGAATTTCGACACTGTCATATTGACCTGACACCTCTGCCGCTCAGCTCTTATCAGGCAAAAACCCTTGCCTTGGATCTTGGGGCAGGACTCGCATCCGTTGGCGATCCATGCCGTGGTGCATACTTCCCGAGACATCGCCGAACTGCTCCGGCCCCGTCCAACTCTGCGCGCACAGCCCTGCCTTCCATGGGCCGCGGTGGCAATGGCGCGTTTAGTCCTCTCAACTGAGACACCTTGAAGATTGCCCCCCAAAACACATCGCCATTCGTCGCAGCATCTGACGAAAAGGGATGCTTCGCGACGTATTTAGCGCCCGTCGCGATCGGTTGATAAGCTGGATGCATCCCAGTTAGAACGCGGATCGAAACTGTTGTATTCGCTGCTGAGAAAGAAGCCGGGGACAGGTAATGACGAATTGCAGACGTGTGCTGTTGGGATTGTTGATTGGTTGCGGAGTCATGTTTCAGGGCCTGGCTACGGCAGGTGGGCAGTCAAAGAGGTATCCTGCAGCGCCAAAGTTGCAACATCCTATCCTGTGGCGTGATCCGGGGCCGATTGGCCAGCTGGACTTGTTCCATGGCCCTGGCGGCAAGGACGGATTGCCGGAACCTCCCTTCACCTTCGAGAACGAGGATCACAGCGTTAAAACTTCGCGATTTTACGCACACGACGGAACCGGGCGGCATTGGAACGTGGAAGTTGGGCGTGATGCCAGACCCGAGGTTGCAGCGTCGCGACTCCTGTGGGCCGCAGGCTACCTGACCGACGACGATTACGTTGTCTGGAAGTCGATCGTGAGTGGAGTGCGCCTGCGCAGCGGCAAACGATATCTCAAGGGCGGTTACCTCCACGATGCACGGTTCGCGCGCAAGGTCGATGGACAGTCGAAGATCGGGATCTGGCAGTGGAAGCGAAATGCTTTCACCGGTACCCGCGAGATGAACGGGCTGCGCGTCATGATGGCGTTGCTGAACTGTTGGGACCTGAAGGACGAAAACAATCCGATCATCAAGGATTCCCAGAGTGGCAGCGAGCAGTTTCGGCTGAGCGGGCTGGCCGCATCGTTCGGAAAAACAGGGCCGAGGCTCTTCCGCGGAAAGACTCAGGACAACGCAAAGGACTACGCGCGGTCGGGTTTCATCTCGAAACGTACGGACACGTATGTGGATTTCGCAACCCCTTCGCGAAGCTTCAATCCGCTCGCGCTGTTCTCGCGAAAGCGCGGTGCGATGTGGATCGGACAGGGCATCCCGCGCAACGACGCAAAGTGGATGGGTACGCTGCTCGTTCAATTGAGCCAAAAGCAAATTGAAGATGCATTCTGGGCGGCAGGATATTCGGTGAATGAGGTAAATCAGTTTGCGGGTGTCGTGCATGGGCGCATCCGGGCCCTTGGGGATCTGTAACCCC
>JAYVDT010000447.1:0-11081 GCA_043749265.1 Rhodanobacteraceae bacterium
GTTTTCCAGCCTTCGGCGCTGCAAGCTGCTGGCAGCTCTGGCGCTGCAGGTGTGGAAGGTTTCAATGCACAAACTAACTTCAATCCCAGCTTCGACAACCAACACACTGCCCCTGTTGCTGACTTATCGAACCCTTTCCCGGGCGGATATCAGATTGCTCCGGCGCTTGATGCAACCTGCCTTGCGACACCGTCCTGCATTGCGAATATCAACATCGGAAACCAAATCCAAACGTCATTCTTCAGTAATTCCCGCACGCCGTACACCCAACAGTGGAATCTGAGTGTGCAGTACCAGCTTCCTAAAAACTTCATCGTAGAGGCAGCGTACCTGGGCAGCAAGGGCACCTTCCTCATCAACGGTGACCCTGCCCAGCCCTTCGATCAGCTTCCCGCCGCTGATCTTGCGCTTGGCAATTCCCTGACGCAACAAGTCGCGAATCCGTTCTACGGCAAGATCACGACTATTGGTTCTCCATTGGCGCGTCCCACAATTCAGCGTAATCAGCTACTTCGCCAGTATCCGCAGTACAACGGTGTCAGCAGCTTCCGCAAGCCAGGAGCCAGCTCCATCTATCACGCCTTCACTTTGCGGGTAGAGCATCAATTCACTCGTGGCTTCAGCTACACCTTCGCCTTTACGGGAAGCAAGGCCGAGGACAACGCCGCGGGTTCCGTCGGTTATCTTGGACCAACATCGCAAACCTACGCTGATCAATATCACCCGGAGCGCGAGTTCGGTCTTTCCGCTTATGACGTCTCTCGCATCCTTACCTCCAGCGCAATCTACGAGCTGCCTTTCGGCCATAACAAACGCTTTGGCGCAAGTCTCCCGAAAGCGGTCGATCTCTTCGTGGGTGGATGGCAGGTGAACGGCATCGTCACCTACTCAAACGGCACGCCCCTGATCATTGGCGGCTACGACAACGGCTCCACCTCGTCAGCGATCTTCACCTCTGGGCAACGTCCAGATGCTACCGGGATGGATTATAAGGCAGCGCACCCCACTAAAGCGCAGTTCTTCAACACAGCAGCTCTTGCAAAGACAGCTCCTTTCACCATCGGCAACGCACCTCGCGTGATGCCGGATGTCCGTAACCCCAGCTACAACAACTTCGATTCGTCCCTGGTGAAGAACACCCGCTTCGGACCGAGCGAGCGCTACAACTTCCAGCTCCGCTTTGAAATGTTCAACACGTTGAACCATCAAATTGCTGGCGGTCCTGGAACTAGCATCAATAACACGTACGATTTCGGGATCATCCGGACTAACCAGTCTACCGGACAGCTCGCGAATTACCAGAATGGTGCGCGGCAGGTGCAGGTCGCCGGCAAGTTCACCTTCTAACCGTTGTACTTACCCGCGAAGAGGGTGGCCGATCCCGGTCACCCTTTTTGCTTTCTATAAACGCTCCGTGGAACATCTTCACAAGGGTCGCTCGATGAACCTTCGCTACTGTGCTGCGAGCATTGCGCTCGCGCTTCCTCTCTTTGCCACGGCACAGCCCGTCCGCCTCCATACGGTCATCTTTCAGCAGCCTGGTTTTCCAACGGTGGAAAGTGAGCCGTTCGACTCTACCAGCCTGCGCGCAGCCTTCGGCAAGGCCGACACCGCCGATATCGAACAACTGAAGGCCGGAGATGTTCTCAAGCAGGCTTCCCTGCTTGTCTTGCCCTATGGCTCCGCCTTTCCGGAACAAGCGTGGCCCGCGATCTTGCATTATCTGCAGGAAGGCGGCAATTTACTGCTGATCGGTGGCGAACCCTTCAGGGTACCCGTTTTTGCTGGTAAAAACGGCACCTTCGAATCGGGTCCGCCGCAGGATACCTACAGCCGGTCCGTCGACTTCCGCCACAGTTATGCTGTCCCCCGCGAGAGTCAGCCCACGACCTTTCAGTGGCGCGATGGCTACAAATTTCTACCCAAAATCACGCTGCAGCCACTCACCGTATATGCCCAGGAAGGCCGCATAAACGGCCTCGGCTACCTGGATACGACCGATGGTACCCACACGGCTGCGCCTGTCATCGTCGCAGACCACGGCATCGGCACGGCCATGGCCGGCAGCCGGATTGTTGCGTTGCCCTTTGCGCCCACAGCCGGGTTCTGGAACTCGCCAGACGGAACGCATCTGCTGCAGGCAGCGGCGCGTTACGCCCAGGCAGGTGCCACCAGCCTGCAAGTAGAAGCACAGTACGGCGCCATCCGGCCGAACGAGCCACCGCAGCTCAGCGTTCACCTTCGCAGTGGATCGGGCGCCACATCCGCAGGCAGAATTGCGGTTGATCTGTTTCAGGGCGAAACAATACTCGAACAGGCAACAATCCCTCTACAAGCCAACGGAGCCGACGCCGCTCTTCCCTTCCACAAGGCACTTCCTTCCGGCGTTTATACCGTTCGCGCCACCTGGACACCCGATGGGAGCAGCACACCCAAGGAGTTCGCGCAGAACGGTTTTATAGTCGGGGACCTTGCCGCCCTTCAGACAGGCGATGCACTGAGTACGGCGGGCGACTTCCTCCAACTCGGAGGCAAACCCTTCTTTCCTGTTGGCACGAATTACTTCACCACGGAAGAGAACGGCTGGGACTTCTCCGGGCCGCGTAATAGCGCTGTCTGGGAACACGATTTTGCGGACATGCAACGCCACGGCGTCAATTTCGTCCGTACCGGCGTCTGGATGAATCCCGCCAAGTTCGTCGAGCCCATCACAGGTGCGGCGAACGAGCGCTTTCTTCGTAACCTGGAGGCTTATCTAACTGCAGCTCATCGTCACGGCATCGCCGTCAATTTCACCTTCTTCGCTTTCTCGCCAACGGTGAGCGAGCCTCCGCCTGGAGGACCCGGGGCTACCCCTCTCCCAAACCCATATCTTGACCGTCGCACCGTCGCCGCAGAACAGGCCTACGTTGCATCTGTCGTCGAGCGCTTCAGCAAGGTACCGTGGCTCAGCTACGACCTCATCAACGAGCCATCGTTTTCGAACCCGCACCAAATTTTTCAGGGCAATATCCCCAACAATGACCTGGCGGAACTATCCGCATGGCATGCCTGGCTAAAACAGCGCTACGCCACAGTCGCCGCTCTTGCACAGGTCTGGCGGACGACGCCCGGTCAATTGAGCGAGTTCGATGCCATTCCGCTTCCGGTGAAGGCTGACCTCGTCTATGAGCGGTACGGCAACGAGCGCCAGGTCCGCGCCTTCGACTACAACCTGTTCGCACAGGACATGTTCTCGGACTGGGTGCGCGGTATGGTCCAGACCATTCGCAATACTGGAAGCCAGCAACTCGTCAACGTGGGCCAGGACGAAGGGGGCGTCACCAACCGTGTCCTCAACCAGTTTTACGCAACAGCCGGCGTGTCTTTCACCACGAATCACACTTATTGGCAGGATGATGCGCTGCTCTGGGATTCTGTCGCCGCTAAACGGCCCGGCATGCCGAACATCACGGGTGAAACAGGCTATCAGCCTGCTTGGGACCCCGACGGCACATGGCGGTACGACGAACTCAGCGGCCTGCCGATTGAAGAGCGGAAGCTTGCGCTCGGCTTCGCTGCGGGTTCGTCCGGTGCGATGCAGTGGGACTGGGCGCGGGAGATGGATTTCGGCATGCAGCGCAGCGACGGCTCCGCCAAGATATGGCAGGACGTTATGCAGCGGCTGGGCAACTTTGCACAACATGTAGCACCCGCTGCGACAGGGCTCATTTCACCGCAGGTTGCCATTCTCCTGACCCAATCGTTGCAGTTGTCCAGTCACAATGCAGAGGCGCTACAGGCACAGCAGGCTGCTGTCCGCACCCTCTACCAACGCAATCGCGTCGAGGCCTACGCTGTTGGCGAATATCAGACCGAGACGCTTGGCACACCGAAGCTCATCGTGCTCCCGTCGGCATACGGTCTCTCGGAACACGCCTGGCAGGCTATTAAATCGCGTGTTCGCGACGGCGCTATCCTTCTCGCTTCAGGCCCGTTCGGTGCTGACGAACATCTGCATGAGACTGGCCGCGAACAAGCGCTTGGCATCAACGCGACCCTGGCACCTTTGCAGCTGCGAGACGTCACGCTGCACACCTCATTTGGCGATCTGCCACTCACTTATTCCAGCAGCATGGCGATTACAGTTCTGGACCGAGACCGTCTGGAGGGGGGGAGCGACTACGTTGAGCGTGCTCTCGGCAAGGGAAAAATCCTGTACAGCGCCTTGCCGCTCGAACTAAATAGCAACGACTCCACCACCGCAAAGGTCTACGCGCATGCGCTTCAAATCGCGGGCGTCACACCCACTTACACAACCAACGCGGTCAATCCTGGCATTCTCATCTGTCCCACACGCTACCCCCACGCAACGCTGTATGTCCTTACCTCTGAAACAGACACCACACCCGTCGCGTTCACCGACAAACGGAGCGGCAAGACCTTCACTGGCAGGCTGGATGCCGGTCGCGCTGCCCTTCTCCTCGTCGGTGAGGACGGTCAGCTGCTCGCAAACTATGAGTGGCATGGAAACAAGTGATGCCCACAACCTGCATCACTCCTGGAAGCACTGTGGTCGGCACTTTGCATATGCTCGAACCAATTCCTTCAGCGATAACGACAACACTATCCTCCTGGTAGAAACTAGCGATCCCCACCCGTAACGGCGCAGATGCAGCAACGGACCATACAGGAATTGAGATGGGCCAGGACACCGAGAGATGACGATAGCTATCTCGTCACGCTAAGCTGTGGTGATAGCAGGACCGAACGGACCAGATGCGCCATTCATTGACAAGCAGATACATACGAGCCCAAAACCATCGTGCACACCGTCGAACAGGGCCGCTTCGGAGAGGTGTAGACCTCTGTCTCTTCTTATGCCTGGCAGCGGCGAGTCTGAACGCACAAAGCTGCCCGCCACCGCCGGGCGCACCCGTATTTGCGCCAGCACGCGTGATGGTTTCTAACGACTACGGCTTTCTTGGTAACGCCTTTCAAAAATCCGGCCAGATGGACTGCGCAGCCCAGGCATATCAGCGTGGCATCGCACTCGACCCCAACTCCGCGCCGCTTGAATACTCATTGGCCATTAGCCTCTACACGCAAGGCAAGCGACAAGCCGCACTGACGGCTCTCGAGCGCTCCATCACCCTGAACCCTGCCCTTGCCCAACCGCACCTTGCACTGGGCGTAATCGAGCACGACATGGGTCAAACAGCCGACGCGATGCGCCAGTGGCAGCTCGCCCTCAAGGCCGATCCCACACTTCCGCTCGCGCTCGACTGGCTCGCAAAAGGGCGTATCGAAGCTGGGCAATTTATAGCTGCGGCAGACATGCTGCGCACAGCTCCCGTAACCGAGGATCTCACGCTTGACTTGGTCGTCGCAGACAACGGGGCAGGCCTTTTTGAAGATGCGATCGGCAGTGCACGGGAGCGTATTGCAGCTCATCCCGACTGGATGCGCTTGCCTGACGCTCTCGCTACTATCCTCGTACAACGGAACCGCTTCGAAGAGGCACTGACCACTCTGAGTGCCGCCGTTGCCGCGCACCCAAACGACGAACCCACCAACCTGCTCTACCTCAAAGTCCTAACTCTTACCGGAGACTACGCCGCTTCGGCGCCACTCGCGCAGCTTCTGCTGAAGGCTCGCCCATACGACTTTGACGCACTTTATCTCAACGGTCTGATCGAGCGCCAGCAAGGTAGCTACTCCGAGGCTCGTACGCACCTGCAGGCAGCCGTTGCGATCGATCCAAAGCACTACGACAGTCGCTACAACCTGGGGTTGGTTTTGAACAAGCTGCAACTGCCCGCAGACGCTCAGACGCAGTTGCAGCAGGCAGCGGCGCTTTCGCCTCAGGCTCCCGAACCGCACTTCCAACTTGCGGCTGCGCTGCGTGCGCTCAAGCAACCTGAATCCGCAAATGCCGAACTCGCCACCTATCAACGCCTCACCGCAGAGAAAGCGCGAAAAGAACAAGCTGCGGCCCGCTCATCCGAGGCTGCGCAAAAGCTCTCCGCAGGCGATGTTGCAGGCGCCGTGCGGGACTACCGTGAAGCCATCAGCGAACAGCCGGAAGATGCGGCAGCTTATCTGCATCTGGCGGGCGCACTCGACCGTATGAGCGATTTCGCGGGGGAACAGGCCGCACTCGAACAGGCCGCGGCGCGCCGCCCCCACTTCGCCGCCGCGCAAAACCAGCTGGGCTACCTGGACGCACGTGCCGGTAGAAACGCCCTGGCCGAAGTACATTTCCGTGAAGCTCTTGCCTCTGTCCCACAGTTCGCCGAGGCCGAGAACAATCTTGGCTCGCTTCTCGCCGGGGAAGGCAAAGACCCCGAAGCCGAGCAGCACTTCCGCGCGGCGATCGATGTAAATCCTCGGTACCTCGACGCCTGGATCAACCTTGCTGCAACCCTTGCCAGTCAGTCGAACTTCAGCCAGGCCCGAGAGGCTGCGGCGACGGCCCTGCGAATCGATCCGCAGAACACGGACGCAGCTCAGCTCCTACGTTCCCTGCCGACACCAGCGAGGGCTGCACCTTGAGTGAGCCCAACTATCCTGGGACGTGGAATCGGCGGAATTTTCTTGCCGCCGCCGCTGCCGCCGCGACCCTCGCGTCCAGATCGCTTCGAGCGCTGCCCCCAGCGCCGTTCTCCACCTTTACCGACATCGCTCAACAGGCCGGCTTGCATGCGCCCATGATCTACGGCGAGCCTGAGACGTGGAAGTTCATCTACGAATCCGTCGGCGGCGGATGCGCTTTTATCGACTTCGACAACGACGGCTGGATGGACCTTTTCATCCTGGGCGGTACCTTGCTCGCCGGTGCACCATCCGGTGCAACCAACCGACTTTATCGCAACAACCGCGATGGAACCTTCACCGACGTCACAGAGCATGCGGGACTCCACGAAGCAGGCTGGGCCTCCGGCGTCTGCGTCGGGGATTACAACAACGACGGTTTCGACGATATTTTCTGCACCTTCTACGGCCGCAACAAGATGTACCGCAATAACGGCAACGGTACGTTTACCGACGTCACGAAAGAAGCTGGACTGCTCGACGCTGAAATCCGTTTTGGTTCGGGCTGCAGCTTTCTTGACTACAACCGCGACGGCCACCTCGACCTCTTCGTTGCCAACTACGTCAACTTCGACACCGAACATCCACCGCTGCCCAGCGTTGAAAAGACCACTTGCAGCTTTGAGGGCATGGCCGTCTCCTGTGGACCGCGAGGCATGAAGCCCGGTCGCCACTCGCTCTATCGCAACAACGGTGACGGCACTTTTACCGACGTCAGCGTTCCCTCTGGTATCGCAAAATTCACGAGCTCCTACGGCCTGACCGCCGTCACCGCAGACCTGGACGGCGACGGCTGGCCCGATATCTTCGTCGCCTGCGATTCAACGCCCAGCCTCCTATTCATGAACAATCACGACGGTACCTTCCGCGAAGAAGGCCTCAATCGAGGAGTTGCCGTCAGCGGCGAAGGCAAGGAGCAGGCGGGCATGGGCATCGGCCTCGGCGACCTTGACTTCAGCAGCAACACCAGCCTGGTCGTTACACACTTTCAAAGGGAAGCCACCGGGGTCTACCGCAATACCGGCAAAGCTAACTTCGACGACGTCACAGCGCACTCGCACCTCGACACTGAATCTCGATACGTCTCCTGGGGCATCGCCGTCTCCGACTTCGACAATGATGGTCTACTCGACGTTCTTTGGGCCACCGGCAATGTCTACCCCGAGGTTGAACACCGTTATCCGCAGTACCCGTTCAAAGGTCCCCGCGTGTTGTTTCGCAACTTGGGTAATGCCGTCTTTGAACGCCTCGGCGCCGAGGCTGGTCCCGCGCTCGCACAACGGCACTCCAGTCGTGGCCTCGCCGTCGGCGATTTCGACAACGACGGCGATCTCGATATGGTCATCATGAACATCAACGAGCCTCCATCACTGCTGCGCAACGACGCGCCCGATGGCAATCACTGGCTCAAGGTTAAGCTGGTGGGCACGCAGTCCAACCGTAGCGCGATCGGCAGCCGAGTTCTTGTTCACTTCAACGGCAAGGTGCAGCTTCAGGATCTCCTGAGCCAGCAAAGTTATCTCTCCTGTAACGACCCCAGGCTGCACTTCGGCCTCGGCAAGGCTAAGGCTGCAGATATTGACATTTACTGGCCCAACGGCGCACATGAGCGCTATGCAAACGTTGGCATCGACCGCCTTCTTACCTTCAAAGAAGGTGCAGGCCTTATCGCTAATCGTGGCTGGAAGCCCTGAATTCCTTTTGCCAACCTGCTTTCGGAAATTCCTGACCGATGTGTGCGATTGCCTTTCATTGTCGTTGTCTCACCGGCGCTTTCTCCTTCGCTGGCAGCGCTTTCGCGTAGTCCAGCATCGCCGTTCTGCTGCGTGACATGGCGGTTCATCCTTGGGATTGGTTCACAAGCGCTGCGAAGCTCACCTTCCATTTCCACACGAACGGACCTGAAATAGCTTCATAAGCGGAGTGGATTCAGCAGTTCGGCCCCTTGCAGCAAAATCGCTTGACAGTCGAAATCGAGACACGATATAAGCGTTCCATTGGCATGTTATCGATAACAAGCGTATTGCATCAGTTGGAACTCCTAATCGCCCCAATACTCGTTTTTCGGAGAGTCCATGTGCATTAACGTGTTCTGAGACTTTTACCAGAATGATTCAATGTGTCGTCTCAGGCCGGAATGGGCAGATTGTCCTGCCGCGGGACCGCGATGCAGGAAGATTTTGAAATCAGTTACGTGTAGAAAGAAGCGACGATTTACGACGATCTTCAGCTGTTCCAGTCCAGGGTAAACTCGTCCGGATCGGTACGAACGGTTAGCTGATCGTTCTGCGAATATCACTTAGAAACACATTGTTTGCGCAACAAAGCGGAAGATCTAATCCGCTCTCTGCAGGAGGTTTAGCCATGTCGTTATTGCCACTATTGCGTTGGGGAGCACTACTTGGTTTGTTTCCGCTTGTGGCTACAGCCCAAGCGAACCAGCACATGACACTCGACCTTTCTGCCCCGCCTACGACGACGTTTCTTGGGCTTGGGGTAGAGTTCGATCCATACACCCGGCCTGTGGACCCGAGGAGATGGGCGAGCATGATGGATCACCTCCTCTACATGCAACCGGGATTTTTCCGGGTCATGTCCGCCGCCACGGACTATTGCAGCGGCTTCGATTCCTCCGGCAGTCCACAGTACCGTTGGAAGACGAATCCGGACGATCCGAAGTTACGCCCCATTCTGGCGGTACTCGACTTTGCCCAGCAGCATGGCATTGAGGTCTATCTTGGCGAATGGTCTCCACCTGGCGCGCTGGGCATTCATTCTCCAGCCGATCCACGCTGGGCGCGCATCGTTGCGGACTTTATGGACTACCTGGTACACGAACGCCATTACACCGTTGTTAGGCATTACATCCTGATGAACGAACCTAACGGGAGCTGGATGTGGCCCGGCAGCACGCCTGATTATGCGGCATGGGCAACTGGCATTCGCCAGTTGCGTGCGAATCTCAATAAAAATAAGCTGCAGTCTGTACTCTTGGCTGGACCGGACAACTCAGGCGATCAAAACTGGTTTCGTCGTTCTGTTGCAGAACTGCACATGGAGTTTGGCGCATGGGAACTGCATGTTTATGCGAAAGATGAAGATGTGAATTCCGGACTCTTGGAATTGCAGCTGAAGGAAGACGCGAAAATAATTACCGAACTGGATCCAGGTGGAAAGGACAAGCCGCATTTCGTCGCCGAGTCCGGAATGGAGACTGGCAAGATTGAAGCCCTTGACCAGCAGCCAAGAGTTCACGATTTTGATTATGGCGAATTGATGTCGGACTATGTTGTACAAGTTGCTCGCGCTGGATGGGCAGGCGCCGATGCCTGGGATCTCGACGATGCGATGCACAATAATGGAAAGGGCGGGAAAAAGGTTTGGGGCTTTCTGGACTCGAGCAGCGACGCCGGCATGCAGCTACGGCCTTGGTACTACACTTGGGCGTTGCTTTCACGTTCGCTTCCCAAAGGGTCGTCAATATTGCCACTGCAGGGCGAAACAGCGGAACCCGTCAGAGCAACTGCTGCTAAATGGAGTGAGAATGGTAAGCAGCAATGGTCTGTGATTCTTGTAAACCACACGGACGCGCCTGCTACAGTCTCACTCACTCTTCCGCAGACGACCAGAGCTTTGGGAATGTATCGGTACTTCCTGACCGAGCGCACAGTGAACCAGCTGGGAGAGCCTGTACCCAACACAATTTTGGAGCTGCCCTCATCCGTTCTTTCCTTGAAGTTTCCTTCACGTGGAGTGATCACTCTTATGACCACCGAACCCGCATCACGTTAAAGTCTTTCTACAGTTGCCGCTTTGACCCAGGTGCCAAGAGCCTGCCCGACATTCAGGGTGCCCTGCACAGGCCAGCGTTAGCGACATTTAAGCTGTGCCGGATGCACCCCATCATGAACCATTGGAGGTATTTCGAGTGAAAGCGACACGACGGGATTTTCTTCGAACAGGCATCATCGCAGGCGCAGGTGTAACACTCCAGGGGACAGCTTTCGCGAGCAGCATTTCGCACGCAATGGGTAGCGAAAGCTTAGGAAATGCCTTTTCACCCAGCTCGGCACCCATGGTCTTTACTCTCGGGTTGGGTCTATATCCCGGCGCACCGTCAGAGAACTTCCAGCCTCAGCTGCTGCTGGATGCTTCCGCTCCCTATCGCAATCTCGCTCTTCTCCGGCCAGCTTACGCATCCTCATCCTACGACTACAACCTGACTGCGCAGCTCGTCACCGATGGCCTTGCCGACACGCATCTTCCTGACTGGATCACCACTGTCGTAGATGGTCAGATACTGCCTAAGAACGAGCGCGAGATCGTCGTCGATCACTTCGAGTCGGCAATTCTTGAGCTGAAGGGCAGCCATCCCATCGTCGAGCTGCATCTGGGGGGCGGCGCTAGTCTGCCAGAGATTAACCGAATGGAGATTTTTGTGGTCGTCCCCGATCACGTGACGGTCAATACCCTGCGGTTTACCGTGTCGGTCTCTGAACACGGAAAAA
>JAYVDT010000448.1:0-3412 GCA_043749265.1 Rhodanobacteraceae bacterium
GACGTCAAAGCCAGCCAAAGTGTCGCCTTCACGACAAATGCAAGCGTTCGGCGTATGTTTGCGGATCTATTCCTCGCAGAAAGTGTATCGGGCTACTGCAATGGCCGTTCAGGGCTCAAGTTAAACGCATCGGCCTGCCAGTCATGGAAACCAATCACTCCATAGGTCACGTCTGTCGTTCTGCCACGTCCGGGCATTTTTTTCATACGTTCGTGAGGCCCGGTATTCCGTCGCGATCCATCGGCAGGAAATACGAGTCTCTGTCGGATCGTAAAACTTACGTCAACCAATTGGTAGAAAATGTCTGTTCCTCGATCCTCTGAGGTACGCTCCTTCCTGCTACAACCAACTCGTGCCATCAGCAAGCAGCCCTTCGCAGAGATGATCTTCGCGGCACCAACATATGGCTCTTGGATGCGTACACAAAGACGCACTCGCGAATCCTGGTTGGGACGGTGCGGTATTGATTGGCTTCACCGCGTAAGGAGGAGTCTGGACACGGAAATCGCAAGAAGCGCAAGCATCTTGTGCGCGAACGCATAGAAGACCCACGGCTTACGTCTGCGAATCAGGACTGCGAGATGGAGTTCGTTGTAGACGGCCTGGCACCGGAAAGAGCGTGCTCATCTTTTGCATCGGGAGACTGACCTGGCGACGCTGTCCTTTTGAAGTAAATGTACTTGTTGTACTGACAGCGGCAGAAAAGAGGGGTGCCCCGCGTGGGCACTCAGTCTTGTGGCGGGTACGCGTGCACCGTGTTGGCGTAGCCCGCGGACTTGCGTTCCGGGGGCGTCTGTACTATCTTTCAGCCTAACTCCCCATTATTTGTTCCTCCCGCATGGCCTTTTACCGACTCTTTGTCGCACCTGGCTTATCAGTTTTCCAATGTGCCGGAGGAAAGATTTTCCACCGTTCTACAAAAAAGAATGTACAGGAGGAGTCCCAAAATGAATCTTTTTCCGAGGCAGTCACGTTACTTATTTCTTATTCCGGCACTGGCAATCACACAACTGGTGTCTGCGCAGACCTTCCGAGGTGGCATTGCTGGAGCCATTCTGGACAGCACGGGCTCCGTTGTGCCGAATGCAAAGATCACCCTGACGGGCACTGAGACAGGCTCCAAACGCGAAGCTGTCTCGTCCACTTCTGGGGACTACAGCCTGCAGGATCTTCCGCTTGGTCTCTACAGCGTGGTGGTCGAATCGCCAGGGTTTGCGACGACCAAGATCGACAACATAGCAGTGCGGCCAGGGCAGATCTACTCACTTGAAATCAAGCTCTCGGTGGCCTCATCCAACGAACAGGTTGAGGTGAATGCGGCGGCCGTAACGCTCGACACCGTCTCATCAACGAATAATTCGGTTGTGAACGAGAAAGCCGTCGCTAATATTCCGCTGAATGGACGGGATTTTACGCAACTGGTCAAGATTGTCCCAGGCTACAACGGAGCAGGATCGCTCAACGGGACACGTACGAACCAGAACAACTGGCAGATCGATGGCGCGGACAATAACGACATCTGGCAGAACGCCGCGGCCGCCAACCAGGGTGGCGTCGGTTCAATCGCCGGCGTGACAATCCCGATCGACTCCATCGACCAGTTCTCCGTACAGACGCAGGGCAATGCAGAGGTCGGACGCAACGGCGGCGGCTTGATTTCGCTTGCAATCAAGTCTGGAACCAACCGCATTCATGGATCGGCATACTACTTCAATCGCAACGAGTTTTTCGCCGCGAGGAGTCCGTTCCTGCTGCCCACGCAGCGCAAGACAGCATTACGCAATCAGCAGTTCGGCGCGTCCATCGGTGGTCCGATCTTTCGGGATAAGCTGTTCTATTTTGTGAACTATGAGCGCCAGAAGTACCTGATCCAGAACACAGCCTCAGCCACAGAGCCGACTGCCGCATATGTTGCAGCAGGGACGGCATTGCTGGCATCACACAGTATTCCAGTCAATCCGCTATCGCTGAATCTTCTTTCGCTCTGGCCTCAGGGCAACAAGCCAAGCGGGCCGGCCTCTGCCGGCAATTATCTCGATTCGCGGCCACAGACCGGCTACAGCGATAACACGATGGCCAAGGTTGACTGGACGATCACCTCCAGGCAGCAACTCTCATTGCGAGGATTCGTCGGGACGGGACGCCAGTTCGCCGCCATCGGAACGAACATCTTCGACTACTACCAGGTGGCTCCGGATATCACGCAAAACTTTGCAGCGACCCATAACTGGTCGATCTCCGACCACCTTTCGAACCAACTGCTCGCCGGAGTCGGAGTCTTCAACCAGACGTTCAACGATGAAAACCACAGCGAGAACATCCCTGCGCTCGGTTTGAACACCGGTGTCACGACACCTTCTTTGTTTGGCGCTCCGACCATCAATGTCACGGGTCTGGATCAGATTGGCGTAACGCAGGCGCTAGGCCGCAAGGACTACACGGGCCACATCACTGACACCATGACGTATACGGTCGGCAAGCACCAGATACGCCTCGGCGGCGAGTTCCGTAGGAACTATATGGATCTGCAGTACCAACGCAATACGCGCGGCACGTTCAACTTTACCGGTTCGGCTACGGCAAACGCTGCGGTGCGGAACCTGCTTCCGGCGGGTGCGACTGCCTATAGCTGCATCGCCGGTGATACGGCTGCCAGGTGCGTCGCCAGCACCACAACCCCAGATGTAACCGCGCTGGCGGACTACCTTGCAGGCTTTGTGGCATCTTCAAGCTTTACTCGCGGGACGCTTCGTCGCGGCATCTATCAGAAAGCGTTTGATGTGTTTGCCCAGGACCAGTACCAGGTTCTTCCGAATCTGACGTTCAATTATGGGCTGCGATACACGTACAACGGCCCCTTTTCGTCTGACGGAGTGATCTCAGACTTCCGCCCTGGCATGACGGGCACGGACGCGTACGGTCTGGTGATTGCGTCGCAGCAGATCGACTCAATCTACCCGAAGAATGGCACGAACCTGGCTCCGCGCTTTGGATTCTCCTACCAGGCGGCCTCTCGGTTTGAGATTCGCGGAACGTACGGCATCTACTTCGACGTACCAAACTTCAACGGCTTCTTTGACAATCGTCCGGGCAACGGAGGAGCGGTAGGCGTCCAGGCGAATCCAACCGGAGCGACGCCAGTCGTCAATGTGAGTAACAGCTTCTACCAATGGACCACGGGCGTTAATCCGTTCTCGACCGCCTCAGGCCCGGCAGCCCAGGGCTTGGCGACCATTAGCCCGACATTCCGGACGGCTTACGTGCAGAACTTCAATCTAAATACGCAGTACCAGGTTAGCCGCAACACGATTATGCAAATTGGATACGTGGGTTCGCTTGGGCGCCGCCTGTTTGACCTGATTGACATCAACCAGGCTGCTCTGGGTAGTGGCACGCCGACGGGTACCACGAC
>JAYVDT010000449.1:0-11073 GCA_043749265.1 Rhodanobacteraceae bacterium
AGACACCGATATTGGGCTTTGCTTGCAGTCTTTCTGCTAGGCGTTGCGGTTGCGGCACATGGGCAGGGAGGCACCTGGGACGCAGTCAAAAACCTACCGGCGGAGGAACGCGTGCGAGTGGACACTTGGGCCCACCGGGAGTCCTGCATTTTTATCTCAGCCGACGAGGCGAATATGATTTGCGACAGGCGGAGTTATATTTTTTTCTTGATCCCATACGACCACCGAATTGCGTTTCGCAGGGCAAATGTGCGTGCCATACGGATCTCCCATCGCGTGCGTTCAGCGTTTGCAGGAGCGGGAGTTGGTGCGGTAGTGGGGATGGGGATTGGCGCGGGGATTGACGCTCAATACTCGGCTTCGATCTTCGGCGACCATGCGGGCCTAGCATTCTGGGGCATTTTGGGAGCCGTGCTGGGGCAGACGATCGGCCAGTACCTGGATTTTCTGGCCGGGCCGATCATCTATAAAGCGCCCTAGCGTTCCTTTGTTAGTTGTTACTTGTCGATGGTCAGACCGATGACGAACTCATTCTTGGTATCGAACGAGCTTATGCTTCGGGTCTTGCTTTTCTTGTCGTCGCTCTGAGCCCAGATCTCGTAGTCGGTGCCCTGGGAAAGCTGGACAAAGCGATACTCGCCGTCATCATTGGCGATGGCGCTCTTGACGGCTGAAGTGTGGCCATCGCGCAGGTAGACCACGGCGCCCTTGATGCCGGCACCACCCTTGTCAGAGACCTTGCCTTTGATGACGCGCTGCACAGGACCGCGCGCCTGCGCCATGGCGGGCAGCGCGGTAAAGCTGGTAACCGCAAGGCCGAGGCTGAGAGTCAGGCCAAGGGTCAAACCAGTTGCGCTACGACGTAGTGTGCGGGTCCAGTTCATGGTGTCTCCAAGTATACTGTCGCTTTGTAGAACACCGATCATCGCAAATAGATGTGTTGTAGATCCGTTGTCTAAGGATGAGGGGTGCGAATCGGTACGCGAACCTCATCGCCGGCGTTGCTCTTCGTCCAGGTTACGCCGTCGGCAGATTCGTATTGATCAAAGTGGATGTGGTCCCGCCCGGTGAAAAAGTTTTCTGTGCGATACCAGGTCGAGGTCTTGCCGGTCTCCACTGGAGTTTTGCTGGTAAAGACCCAGTGGTCGCCAGCGATTGTAAGATCGCCTCGACCTGTTGCCTGCCCGTTTGGCAGCATCGGTTGCGTGTGGAAGGCGCCGGTCAGGCTGGTTGCGGTGAAGACGACCAGGGCCAGCACTTTGCCGTTTACCTGCTGCTCGCAGGTGTAAAAGGCCGTTGCCATAAAGCAGCGGTTGAGCAGGAGGTCCGGCTTCCCTGGCCCCGCCATCGTTTTGGACGAAGTAACCGTCCACGCCCCAGCATAGACCCGAATTGCTTCCAGCGGATTGATTGCGCTTGTCGGCGACGCGGGCGTTATCGCTGCCGGTGAGGCGCTCAGTTGCGTCGCAAGTAACAGTAAGAAGGTGATCATGCAAGCCATTCTCCGCGTACGCACTGAGCGCTGCAAGCCCGTTTTCGAAGCCGCGAGGTCACCCCGGGCTCGTTTATGCGTCTTCATCCTCTTCGTCGGCAGCCCTGGTCAGATCTTCGTCGTCGTATCCTTCGGCATCCACCGGTGCCAGTTCCAGCGGATCCACGGAAACTACCTCCAGCTCCGTCCCACATTCGTCACACGTTACGGTTTCACCCTCGTCCACCGCATCTTCATCTATGTTCAGCGGGTTATCGCATTCCGGACAAATCTTTGCCATCTTGATGCCTCCACGTGCAGTATCTGTTCCCTTAACTTTACCGGCCATTGGATGACGAAAACGAGTTACGCGTTCGCCACCTCTTTGTCTGTTGTTTTATCAAACACTCTCAGTCTACGGATGATGACGTCATTTGGTTTGTCTGGTAGGGCGCCAACTGTCGCAAATCGGTTGCAACCAGTTATGATCGCGTCACCGAATCCGAACTTGAGGACCTTGCCCTGATGATCAAGCTTTCCTGCCCGTCCCTGCTGCTCTTCGCCATGTGCTCCATTGCAACTTCAGTGCAGGGCCAGATTGCTCCGCAGCCTGGTAAACCCATCGCCGTGGCCCCGGCAGACCCTGCGATTGCCAGCGCAATTGCAGCCATTTCGCCGGAGAAGATTCACGCGGATATCGAAAAGCTGGTCTCCTTCGGGAATCGGTCGACGCTCTCCAGCATGGATACCGATCTGAAACCCGGCACGGGCGTGAATGCGGCGGCTGACTGGGTGTTCGGCGAGTTTACGAAGATCTCGCAGGATTGCGGCGGCTGCCTGGAGGTCAAGCGCGACGACTATGTCGAGCCGGCCGTTCACACGCCGCTCTCCCGCATTACTCGGGATACGCGCCTGCAGAATATTTATGCAGTGCTGAAGGGTACGGATCCGGCCCAGGCTAATCGCCGGATTCTGGTTACGGGCCACTATGACTCGCGCAACTCGGACAACTTCAACACACACGATCCCGCTCCAGGCGCCAATGACGACGCATCCGGCGTAGCGGTTTCGCTGGAGTCGGCGCGCGTGCTGTCGAAGCTGAAATTTCCTTCGACGATCGTATTCGTGGCGGTCGCGGGCGAAGAACAGGGGTTGAATGGCAGCCGCCACCTGGCTAAGCTTGCGCGGTCGGAGGGGTGGGATCTCGAAGGCGTGTTGAACAACGATATCGTCGGCGGAGACACTACGCCCGGCCAGGTTGGGCAGGACAAGACCGCGATCCGCATCTTTTCAGAGGGCGTCCCCGGACCAACTACGCTTGACCAGTTGAAAGCAATCCAGACGCTGGGCTCGGAGTCGGATTCACCTTCGCGTGAGCTTGCACGTGCGATTGCAGAGGTTTCGGCGTCGTACTTCCAGGCGGGCGAGATGCATGCTCCAGCCGCCGTGCCCGGTCAGGCCAGGCCGCACTATGTCAAGCTCGTTCCGCCGTTTCATCCGGTGCTCATCTTCCGGCGTGACCGATTCCTACGCGGAGGCGATCACACCAGCTTCAACGCAGAGGGCTTTCCGGCGGTGCGCATTACGGAGTGGCAGGAGAACTTCGACCACCAGCACCAGACACCGCGGACCGAGCAAGGAACGCTGCAGAACGGCACGCAGGGACCGGTCGAATACGGAGACTTCCTGAAGTATGTCGATACCTCCTACGTCGCGAACGTGGCGCGGATGAACGCGGCGGCTCTGGCGACGTTTGCCCGGGCTCCCGGCGAGCCGGCGGAGGTGCGCATCCTGACCAAAGCGCTGGACAACAACACGGAACTGACGTGGAAGGCGCCGGCCGGTGCTCCCACGGGCACGACTTATGAAGTTCTGTGGCGGGCGACCGATGCGCCGACCTGGACGACAGCGGTGTCCGCCGGCCCGGCGTTGACGATCAAGCTGCTCATCTCCAAGGACAATGTGGTTTTTGGTGTGCGGTCAACAGATGCTGCCGGGCATCACAGCCCGGCGGTTCTGCCTGCGCCGGTCCGGTAGCAAGCTAACCGGGGTTGGGGCAGAGGAGTCTATGATGGGAAGATCATGCCTCGCTCCGGCCCCACTACGCTCGCGCTACCTCCCTTCGCGGGTGCGACCCGAAAACTGATTCTGGTTAGCGTCGGGGTCTTTTTTGCAGAGGCCGTGCTGCGGTTGGTTCTGCCGGCGGGGATGTATCAATTCATTTACGCGCAACTGATCCTGCTGCCGAGAGATGTCCTCCACGGCGAGATCTGGCAGTTGCTTACCTACGCGTTCCTGCCGATCGGAATCCTTGGAACACTGTTTGCCATGCTGACGCTGTGGTTTACAGGGTCGATGCTGGAAGGCATTCGCGGTTCGCGCTGGGTCTACGAGTTGTTCCTGACCTCAGCCGTAGCCGGAGCGCTCATGGCGTCGGCGATTGCTTATACGCGATTATTTCATCTGGACCCGGCTTCGTCTGCGGGGGTCGGGCCGTGGGCCGCAATCTACGGCTTGCTGATCGGCATCGCGGTGCTGCTCGGCGATCAAGAATTTTTGCTCCTGTTCATCGTCCGGATCAAAGCCAAGTACCTGGTGGCGATTTACGTCCTGATTGACCTCGCAACACTGCTCAAGTCCTCCAACACCTTTGAGGCGCTGGCGCACCTGTCAGGTGCGCTGTGCGGATACATGTTTATCAGGTATGTGCCGAGGCGGGGCATTGCGTCAGGATTCATGGAACGCGTTTACGCCTTGCGCAATGACTATTACCGGTCCAAACGCCGGCGCACGGCCCGCAAATTCGAGGTTTACATGCGGGCACAGAATCGCGAGGTCCACTTCGACAACGATGGTCGATACATCGAACCCGAAAAGCGCGACCCCAACGATAAAAAGTGGATGAACTAGAACCGCCGCCATCTAGGTGCGGGTGACGGTTCTCAGGCTTAGCTCGCGCATCTGCTGCTCGCTCACCGGCGTTGGGGCGTCCACCATCAGGTCGATGGCCTTCGCGGTCTTCGGAAACGCGATGACCTCACGCAAACTGTTGGCGCCCGCGAGGATCATGACGATGCGATCCAGACCCAGGGCGATGCCGCCATGTGGAGGAGTACCATACTCGAGCGCGTCAAGGAAAAAGCCGAAGCGTTCCTTCTGTTCCACATCATCCATACCAAGTGAGCGGAAGATCTCCGCCTGTACATCCTTGCGATGGATACGAATGGATCCGGAGCCAAGCTCCGTCCCGTTCAGGACGATGTCGTAGGCGAGCGCGCGTACTGCGCCCTTGTCGTTGGTAAGGCGGCCCGCCTTGATATCTTCCTCATGCGGCGAGGTGAAGGGATGGTGCGCGGCGTCCCAGCGCTTATGCTCTTCGTTCCACTCGTACATGGGGAAGTCAGTGACCCAGCAGAACTTGAAGTCGGCGGCGGTGCCGGTCTGGGTAAAGAGACCGTGCTTGTCGGCGTACTTTTTGGCGAGTTCCAGGCGCAGCCCGCCGACCTTCTTGAAGATCCATTGCGGATCGTAGTTCCAGCGCTCCGGAGTGCCGAGCCTTGGCGTTACGACGATGGACAAGTCGTCCGCACCAGGTTTGATAGCAAATTCAACGGCGGCCGCCAGCGGCGCGAAGGCCTCGTTCGTCTTCAGCCGGGCAATATCCAGAAAATCCAGACCGCAATCGCCAAAAAACTTGCGAATCTCATCGACCAGCCCGCGCTTCTGCGTGCCGCTCATGGTGCCGGCAGAGGGAATGACAAAGCCAAGGACCGGCAGCGTCTGCTCGATCTTCAGCGACTCGCGCAGCTCCGTCGTTACGATGGCGGTCAGGTCGACCATCGCGGGCAGGCGCATATCCGGCTTGTCGATGCCGTAGTTGCGAATCGCCTCGTCATACGTCATCTGGACGAACGGCGGCTCCAGAGCGATGCCCGCGGCCTTGAATGCAGCGGTCAGAAACCCTTCGACGGTCTTGAAGATGAGTCCCTGCTGCGGAAAGGTCATCTCCAGGTCGATCTGCGTAAACTCCGGCTGGCGGTCGGCGCGGAGGTCTTCATCGCGGAAGCAGCGTGCGATCTGGAAGTATTTGTCAAAGCCCGAGACCATCAGGATCTGCTTGAAGATCTGCGGCGACTGCGGCAGCGCGTAGAACTCGCCGGGGTGCACGCGGCTCGGGACGAGGTAATCGCGTGCGCCTTCCGGCGTGGACCGCGTCATGAACGGAGTCTCGATCTCGAGGAATCCAGCGTCAGACAGGTAGTTGCGGATGGCGCGTGCGACCTCGTGCCGCAGCCGGAAGTTCTTCTGCATCTCGACGCGGCGCAGGTCGAGATAGCGATACTTGAGGCGAACTTCTTCGTTCGCGATGGCGTCTTCTGCAGGGGAAAACGGAGGTGTTTTTGCCTCGTTGAGCAGCAGCAGTTCGCTGGCGACGACTTCAATCTCGCCGGTGTCCATCTTGGGATTCATCAGGCCGATGTCGCGCAGCCGAACCTTGCCAAGCGAGGCCACGACGAACTCCGGACGTGCCGCCTCTGCCCGGAGATGCGCTGCGCCGGACAGTTCCTTATCGAGCACGATCTGAATGATGCCCGTACGGTCGCGCACGTCGAGAAAGATAAGATTGCCGTGGTCGCGTCGGCGATTGACCCAGCCCATTACGATTACATCTTCGCCCGCGTTTGCGGCGCGAAGCTCTCCGCACATGTGCGTGCGCTGCAGGTTGCCTAGGAAGTCGAGTGTCACAGTATCCCTATTGTACGAAGTTCTGGATTCAGGCGACGCTGTTAAGTGCAATCCCGTGAACTTTCCGCTCTGTCCGGGTTCTACGGCAGGGGCGACGGCACGAAGGAAGGCCGCATCGAAGTTTTCATGTCGCCGAACAGGCCTCGTTCAAAACGCTCTGAAAAGCCCACGCATGAGACTGTAGGGATCATTACCGACCCGGTTGATAGCGCCAAAGCTGCCGGTCTCCGCTACGTTACCGACGCCAAGCCCGGCATCCAGCGGCACAAGCACGGAAGCGGATTTCGCTACGTCGGTCCAGACGGCGACCCGATCCGTGATCACGAGACGCTTGCGCGGATCAGGTCGCTGGTCATCCCGCCGGCATGGCAGGAGGTCTGGATCTGCGTCCTGCCCTACGGCCACCTGCAGGCCACGGGACGCGACGCCCGCGGTCGCAAACAGAGCCGCTACCATTCACGCTGGCGAGAGGTTCGCGACGACACCAAGTATGAGCGGATGCTGCTCTTCGGCAACGCCCTGCCGATCATCCGCAAGCGTGTTGAGGAGGACCTTTCGCTCCCCGGCTTACCACGCGAAAAGGTCCTCGCCACCATCGTGAGACTCATCGAGATGACGTTCATTCGCGTGGGCAACGCGGAATACGCGCGCGAGAACAAATCCTTCGGACTGACTACCATGCGCACGCGCCATCTTTCAATCCATGGCAACACGCTGACGTTTGATTTCATGGGCAAGAGCGGTGTCCACCACACCATCGACTTGCAGAATCGCCACCTTGCCACCATCGTCAAGCGCATCCAGGACCTACCCGGCTATGAGCTCTTCCAATACGTCGACGAAGAAGGAGGTCGCCACGCCATTGACTCGTCCGACGTCAACGATTATCTGCGCGAGATGACGGGCCAACACTTCACCGCCAAGGACTTTCGCACCTGGGCCGGGACGGTTTTGACGGCGATGATGCTGCGTGAGTTAGAGCCCTATGAGACGCAAACCCAGGCCAAAAAGAATGTTGTGGAGGCCATCAAAGCCGTCGCCGAGCGCTTGGGCAACACCCCAACCATCTGCCGCAAGTGCTATGTCCACCCGGCGGTTCTGGAGCATTACTTCAGCGGTGCCATGCTTGAAGCCGTGGAGGCTGAGGAGGTCGACCCCAAGCTGGTGAAGTTGCGCGATGAAGAGCAAGCGCTGTTGCATCTGCTCGCGAACCACAATGGTGCGTCGGCCTGATACTGTGTGTCGTGTAGATACGGTTGCCTATGCCTGAGCTTCCAGATATCGAAGCCTATCTGTTCGCACTGCAAAGCCGGATCGTCGGGCAGCGGCTTGAGGCTGTGCGGATCGGCACGCCCTTCCTGCTGCGCACCGTCGACCCACCTCTCTCGGCGGTGGAAGGCTGTACCGTGACGGCGCTGCGACGCATCGGGAAGCGTATAGCCATCGGGGTGGAGGGGGATGTCTGGCTGGTCCTTCACCTGATGATTGCGGGTCGTTTGCATTGGCGCGAGGCCCATGCAAAGCTTGTGCCGCGGCGCACGCTGGCTGCGTTCGACTTTGCGGATGGGAGCCTGACCCTCACGGAAGCGGGATCGAAGCGGCGGGCGTCGCTGCACGTGCTGCGCGAAGCAGGGTTGGAGGCGCTGGACCCCGGTGGCATAGACGTATTCACGGCCACGCCTGCAAGCTTTCAGCAGCAGCTGTCGCTCGAGAACCGGACTCTCAAGCGCGCCCTGACCGATCCGCGGATTCTATCGGGCATCGGGAATGCTTATTCGGACGAGATCCTGCACGCGGCGCGCCTATCTCCCATCGCACTGACGCACAATCTGACGCCGTTGCAGTGGCAAGGACTGTTTGAGGCCACGCAGTCCACCCTGGTGCTTTGGCGCAACCGTTTCGTCGCCGAAGCTGGCAGTCACTTTCCCGAGAAAGTAACGGCGTTTCGCGAGGGCATGGCGGTTCACGGACGATTTGGTAAGCCATGTCCTCGCTGCGGACAGCCGGTGCAGCGCATCCGCTACGCCGATAACGAGACGAACTATTGCCCAAACTGCCAGACCGACGGGAAGCTCCTCGCCGACCGGAGCCTGTCGCGGCTGCTGGGTAAGGATTGGCCGAAGACGCTGGTTGAGCTGGAGACGCTCAAGCGCTCGTCGCGGTAGGGGCCTGGTTGAAGGCTTTCAGCGTGCTATGCAGGTCTTTTCGCGCAACCTTTACCTGCTCGCCCGTGGCGAAGGTCTTGACCGTCAGGACTCCGCTTGCCACTTCATCCTCGCCCAACAGGACGACCTGACGAGCTACACGATCTGCCGCCTCAAAGCTTTTTTTGAGCCGGAAGCTGCCGTCACCAACTTCCACCGAGACTCCGGCGCGGCGAAGCTCTCGCGCCAGGGTGAGGGCTGCGACGTTCTGTTCAACGTCGAGTGGTGCGATGTAGGCGTCGATCTTCGTGGCAACGCCCTCGCCATGTTGTGCCTGCAGGGTCAGGATCAGGCGGTCCTCGCCGATTGCGAAACCGATGCCCGGAGCTTTAGGGCCGCCGAGCATCTCGCTCAGGCCGTCGTAGCGTCCGCCGCCGAGCAGCGCGTTCTGGGTGCCGAGGCCGCTGCCGTCGGAGACTGTGAATTCAAATGTTGTGCGGGTATAGTAATCCAGCCCGCGCACCAGCCTGGGCTCGACGATATAAGTCACACCACAGGCATCGAGGGCTGAAAGTACCTCCGCAAAATGCTGAGTGGAAGCCTCGTCCAGGTATTCGGCGATCTTCGGCAGGGCATCGATCGTCGCCTGATCCTCCGGCACCTTGCAGTCCAGCACGCGGAGTGGATTCGTCTCGGCGCGGCGCTGGCAGTCGTCACACATACCGGCCTCGACCGACTGCAGGGCTTCGCGCAGGGCAGTGACATAGCGGGGGCGGTCGGTGGCTGAGCCCACGGAGTTCACGGTTAGGCGCCAGCCCTTGATCCCCAGCTCATCCAGCAGGGAAGCGAGCATCTCCAGCACTTCGGCGTCGCGGATGGCGCTTTCGGCCCCACTCGTCACGGGCCCCAGGACTTCTGCGCCGATCTGCCAGAACTGGCGGTAGCGCCCGCGCTGGGGCCGCTCGCGCCGGAACTGCGGACCAATATAAAAGAGCTTCTGCAGGTGACCCGTGTCGCCTAACTTGTGCTCGATGTAGGCGCGGACGACGCCAGCGGTGTTTTCCGGTCGCAGGGTCAGGCTTTGAGGCTTCTCGCTGGCGGCTCGGGCGCGATCGTCCCAGGTGTACATCTCCTTTGAGACAACGTCCGTTTCTTCTCCGACTCCGCGCACGAAGAGCTCAGTTGTTTCGAAGATCGGCGTGCGAATCTCGCCAAATCCATAGCGTGCAAAGACGGCACGGGCGGTGGCCTCAACGCGGTTCCAAAGCTCTGTTTCGGGCGGCAGAAGGTCCCGTGTGCCGCGAACTGCCTTCAACGTCGACATCCTCTCAGTCTATCGAAGACGTCAAGCAGTGGTTCAACGTGCTGTTTCTTTGAGTTTAACGTGCTGTTTCTTTGAGTTCAACGGGCTGTTTCTTTGAGATAGATCGCCACATAATCCACGTAGTTTCTTGCGTACTGCAGGATCATTTCGCGGTCCTTGTCGCCGAGTTCCCTCCGAATTTTGCCCGGAACGCCGGCTACCAGGCTGCGCGGCGGAACGATGGTGTGCTCGGGGATTACCGCCCCTGCGGCGATGATCGAGCCCGCGCCGATACGCGCGTTATTCAGGATTACCGCCCCAATTCCGATAAGAACTTCGTCCTCCAGTACGCAGCCGTGCACTGTGGCATTGTGGCCAATGGTTACCATTTCCCCGATGTGAACGGGGTACAGGTGGCGCATTCCGTGCAGAACGGCGCAGTCCTGAACGTTCGATCGCGCA
This sequence comes from Rhodanobacteraceae bacterium, assembly GCA_043749265.1. Lineage (GTDB taxonomy): Bacteria > Acidobacteriota > Terriglobia > Terriglobales > Acidobacteriaceae > Edaphobacter. Next base: position 10,127 of record JAYVDT010000449.1, read on the forward strand.
CCGATTCTGATGGAGTTCACGTCGCCGCGGACGACGGCATTCATCCAGACGCTGGCGTGTTCTCCCAGCACAACGTCGCCTATAACCTGCGCACTTGCATCGACATAGCAGGAAGTTGGCACGGTGGGGGTGATTCCTTGATGGCTGCGGATCATGGACAAATCATAGCGTCGTATGGCCAAGGTCGCCATGTCAACTGCGTGGGTATTCGGCAAAAATGCTTACAAGAAAAATTACCTTTACATAAGCCACTCTTAAGGCGTTTGCTTAGCGTATTCTTACCGTTAGCCAATCAGGCGCGATTGTGAGGTGTATTTCCCTTGGCAGAGATTCGAGTACAGGAAGGCGAGCCTTTAGAGAATGCGTTGCGCCGTTTCAAGCGCAAAGTGCAAACTGAAGACATTATCAAAGAGGTAAAGCGCCATTCCTTTTATCTGAAGCCAGGCGAGAAGAAGCGCGTAAAAGAAGCGCTCGCTCGCAAACGTAATCGTAAGAAAGTTCGCAAAGAACAGGACTAATAGCCCATCCGGGCTGCTTCAACTGTTTTCAAGTAGCAAAGCGGGCTGGCCCAACTTTTAGGCCAGCCCGGTCATCCCAGCCGGGTGGCTTTGTTCTGCCCCTCTTCTCCGGTTGTTTTTATGGGGCTGTAATAACTTCATATTAGTGCTGGTTGCGCAACGCCCGGGCCCCGATTTGGATCGGATGTTTTACCCAAGCTTGACCGCTCAACAGGCCTGCACGTTTATTTCTGGTGCTCGAGTGATCATCCTTTTCCTTACTGTGGAGAAGAGATATGGAACTTCAGCAAGCACAATTCGTAGACCGAATCCTTACCTGCTCCGATTGCCACAGCGAATTCATCTTCACTGCTGGGGAGCAGTTGTTTTTCAACGACAAGCAGTTCAAAAACGATCCCAAGCGCTGCAAGCCCTGCAAGTCGCGGCGCT
>JAYVDT010000450.1:0-3405 GCA_043749265.1 Rhodanobacteraceae bacterium
TTTTTTGCCGAGGTTCTCTCTTATGTCTTTTTGCCGCTCGCTTACCGCTGGTTTTGTCTCGTTTGTAATTGCCACCGCTGCGTTTGCCGCGCCGCCGAGCAAGCCGCTCAAGCTGCCGGAGATCAAGTACGAGACGTATACGCTGCCAAATGGGTTGAAGGTAATTACGCATGAGGATCACAGGTTGCCGCTGGTGGCAGTAGACCTTTGGTATCACGTGGGACCGCTGAACGAGCGCGCAGGCCGGACGGGGTTCGCGCACCTTTTCGAGCACATGATGTTTGAAGGGTCAGAGCATGTGGGGGAGAAGGCGCACATCAAGTTTGTGCAGGGCGCGGGTGCGACTGATGTGAACGGTACGACGAGCTTCGACCGGACGAATTATTTTGAGACGCTGCCGGCGAACCAGTTAGAGCTGGGATTGTGGCTGGAGAGCGATCGGATGGGGTTCCTGATGGAGGGGCTGGACCGAACGAAGCTTACCAATCAGCGGGATGTGGTGCGAAATGAGCGGCGGCAGGGTGAGGGTCAGCCGTATGAACTGGCAAACGAGAAGGTATTCCAACTGCTGTTTCCGAAGGAGCATCCATACTTTGCAAATGTGATTGGATCGCATACGGATATTGAAGCGGCACGAATAGCCGATATTCGCGACTTTCACCAGCAGTTCTATACGCCGAATAATGCATCGATTGCGATTGCGGGAGACTTTGATCCGAAGGGGCTCAAGGAGCTGCTGAATAAATACTTTGGCCCGATTCCGAAGGGGCCTGAGGTGGCTCCGGTGAACACCGTGACGCCTGCGATTACGTCGCAGCGGCGGGCAACGGTAACGGATAAGGTCCAGTTGGAGCAGGTCGACATTGCATTCTTGACACCACCAGCCTTCACGCAGGGAGCAAACGAAACGCAGGTGGCGATCTTTGCGCTGGCAGGTGGAAAGGCGAGCCGGCTGGACCAGGCCATGGTGATCAAGACCCAGGTGGCACAGAGCGTAAATTGCTATGCGCAAGCGTTGAAGCTAACGGGTGTGACCCAGTGCAGCATAACGGCGAAGCCTGGAGTGAAGCTCGAAGACCTGGAAGCTACTTTCTGGACTGAGCTGGGCAAGCTGCAGACGGAGGGTCCTACGGCGAAGGAAGTCGAGGCGGCGAAGGCGGTTTCGCTGACACGGACGGTTGCGGGGCTGCAACGGTTGGGTGGGTTTGGCGGAGTGGCGGACACGCTGAACGAGTTCAATCAGTACACGGGCGATCCCGGCTACTTGCCGAAGCAGATCGCGGCGCAGCAGGCAGTGACGCCGGCGGGCGCAAAGGCTGCGGCGGCGAAGTATCTTACGAAGACCTCCGCAGTGGTGGTTTATTGCGTTCCGGGCGCGAAGGTGCTGAACGATGTTCCGCGGAGTGCGGCGGATACGGACGCGGAGGTAAAGATCGTGAATCCGTATACGGCTGAGTTCGAGACGGCGCAGGCGTGGCGGAAGGCGGTGCCGGTGGCGGGTCCGGCGCTGACGTTCCATCTGCCGGTGCCGAAGACGTTCACGCTGAAAAACGGGATGAAGGTGTTGTTCATCGAGGACAGGAATCTGCCGGTGCTATCAGCCAACGTGACGGCGCGGGCGGGTGCGGAGAATACGGCTACGGCCAAGGCCGGGCTGGCTGCGCTGACGGCGACGGCGATGGGCGAGGCGACGACGACTCGCGACCTGACGAAGCTGGCCGAGGATCTGGAGCAGATTGGGACACGTATCTCTGTCGGGTCGTCGATGGATGGGGCGAATGCTTCGTTGACGGTGACGACCAATAACGCCGATGCAGGGGTGGAGCTATTGGCGGACGTGGTGGAGCACCCGGCGTTCAAGGATGCAGATCTGGATCGGGTAAGGAAGCAGCGGGTGGTGGCGATTGCGCAGCAGGGGGATTCTCCCCAGGCTGTGGCGCTGCGGGTGGGGCCGATGCTGGTGTTTGGGAACCATCCTTATGGCACGCCGGATAGTGGGACCGTGGACACGGTGAAGGCGCTGACACGGGAGGATGTGACAGGGTTCTATGGGGCGCATTATGGACCGGCGGATTCGGCGTTGTCACTTGCGGGAGACATTACAGAGGCTGAGGCGAAGCGGCTGGCGGAGAAGTACTTTGGTGGGTGGACGAGCGCGGCTAGCTCAGGCGTGACGATTCCGGCAGGGCCGCCAGCGCCGACACGGAAGATCGTGATCATCGACAAGCCGGGCGCGCCGCAGACCGCGTTGTTTGCGTTTGGGCTAGGCTTGCCGATCACGACGCCGGACCTGCAGGCTGTGCAGATTATGAACTACACGCTGGGTGGGAGCTTTGCAAGCCGCATCAATATGAACCTGCGCGAGGAGCACGGATACACCTATGGGGCGCAGTCGGGGTACCAGCTTTATCGCGAGGGTGGTGGGTTTCTGGCTGGAGGGATGGTGAAGACGGATATCACGGGACTGGCGGCAAAGGAGTTGTTCTATGAGATCTCGCGGTTCCCTGCTCATCCTCCGACCGAGGCCGAGCTTAAGCAGGCGAAGGATGCGAGGATTCAATCGATTCCTGCACTGTTTGAGACGACGGCGGCAACGGTTGGGGCCATGTCTTCCGTGTTTCTGTACGACCGTCCGCTGGATTACTACACCACGCTACCGGAGAAGTATCGCTCGGTCACTGCAGAGGATGTGAGCCGGGTGGCGAAGGAGGATGTGCATCCAGATAACCTGATAGTGCTGGCGGTAGGGGATCGGACGAAGATTGAACAGGGTTTGAAGGATACGAACCTTGGGCCGATTGAGTATCGGACGGTGACGGGGGAGTTGGTCAAGTAGGGTTGCTTGCACAGGGGGTAGGGAGGCGTGGGACTCGTAGCGAGCAGCGGTCTCAGCCTCTTCACCTCCGAGAACAGAAGCATGGCGGCTGAACCAGCGGCTTTGCCGATCGCTGCCGTTTGCGGAAGCATAACGCGAGAACCAACTCTGCTGACCGCATGACCACTCGATGCTCCACCTGGCTATCGGATGGTGCCGCGATGAATGGGGTAGCGGACCTGAGTATCCAAAGGTACTTGGGGAACCTGCCCATCAGAGCCACCTTCTGCGCACCGGCCTCCAGCGCGGAGACCTCTTCCTTGCTCACCTTCGTGCCGATGGATTTGGTACGCAAGGCTGCTTGATCGCGCACCGCCTGACTGGACTTTGGGAGCGTGGCCGCACCAGGTTGCGAGGCGGCCAGTCCAGGTACGCGGCAAAAACGATGGCTGCCCGGGCGAATGGTAACGTGGGCGGTCATCTTAGACAAAAAGAAGCATTCGCAGCAGTTCAATTGGACACTTTAGACCTGACAGCCTGCTGTAGCGCTCATTTTATGAGTAAGCAGCCGGCCCTGGCATCATCTTGTA
>JAYVDT010000451.1:0-11038 GCA_043749265.1 Rhodanobacteraceae bacterium
CGGTAAAGGATGCGCGCTGGCACGACAAGGTACTCGGCAAAGGCTCCGTGGCGTCGATACTCCGCGCAGGAGACGCCCATGACCTGGCGTTGATCGCAGAGGTTGACTTCGCCATGAAGACAGGGGGGGCATGCTCCGCAGTAAACGGTTGAATCGAAGGTCACGCGATCGCCGGGCTGAAATCCGCTGACTTCGGCTCCGAGAGCCACGATGGTGCCTGCGGCCTCATGTCCCATGACGATGGGCGGAATCCGTCTTCCGCTGGCGCCATCATAACCATGCACGTCACTGCCGCAAATACCGCAGGCAGCGACTTCGATCAAGACCTCATCGGCGGCAGGAGTGGGAGTGGGAAGGTCGACGACGTTCAGATCGCTGTACTCGGAGAGGAGAAGGGCTTTCATCGAGAGACGAGTCCTTTGCGTTTTCCTCGCGAGGCAGAACGCGGGAATAGCCATCAGCATACGTGGGTGCTCTACGGAAAGGCAATTTTGCAATGGCGATCGTGGAGTGCCGGTCGCTGACCGCTTTCCGCGCTCCTAGCGCTCTTCGACCACCATATACTTGGCAAGCAAAAGGGAGGATGCGGCAAAGGAACCGGCACTCCTCCCCAGCAACTCTCTTCGAGTAAACTTTCCCTGGTTTCGCTTTGCGCGGCAAACGCCGTATTTTCCTGAAGCCTTTCCTTGCCTCATCATCGCCGCGTCCGTGCTCCAACCTGGGTGTCGCTCGATATGCATAAGGCCGTCGAGCACTTTGGCCGGCTCGCACATTTCGCGGGCCTGGATATTTCGCGGGCCTGGATATAGCTACCTCCAGCGAGTGGACGCCAAACGCCGGATTGGGAGCCCACGCTCGAAACGGCCTACTTCATCTCCCCCGTCAACGTCTGCACAGCCTTTTCCAACTGAACATCCACCCCCGTCTCCGTCTCGCCCAGCCCCCGCAGGACCTCTACATCCACGGGCCGAGGATGCATCTCCATGTCCTGCCCCCGCGTGTCCTTGATTCGATCCCCCGGCACTCGCACCTGCGACCCGTCAATCAACCGCTGCGCCCCCGTAAAGATAATCCACCCCGCCGTCGGCGTCCCCACGGTCTTGCCCAGCCCTAAAGTCCGGTATCCTTCGGCGAAATCCTCACCATCGCTAAGAGTCGACTCATTGGTCACCAAAACCGTAGGCAAACCCAGCGCCCTCTGCCCCAACGCCTGCCGCATCGGCGCCGGCGACCCATCGCGAGGTGTCCCGATCAGATAATTCTTGCGCGCAAAAACATCAATCACGCGCCCATTCACATACCCGCCATTGTTATTTCTCACATCCACAATCACACCCTGCTTGGACTGGTTCAATACATCCAGATCCAAATACAGCTGCGCCAGATCCGCATCGCCCATCGCCGCCAAGTGCACATATCCCAGCTTGCCGCCGGAGATCTTGTCCACATACGCCCGACGGCTCTCCACCCATCCCCGATATAGCAACCCACTCTCCACTTGAAGCGTCACCGGCCGTACGACCACCTCACGCTTCTTTGCCGCATCGCCTCCCGGCGCCACGCTCAACACCACACGCCTTCCCGGCGCATCCGCCAGTAATTGGTCCAGATTCGTCCCTGGTGTCACAGCCTGCCCATTCACTGCCAGAATCCGATCCCCCACACGCAAACTTCCCTCTAGCGCCACAGGTCCCAGCGGCACGAGCTCCCGAATCACCAGCGCCCCGCCATTCTCAAACGCAGCCCGCTCAAACCGTATCCCCAACCTCCCCGTCCGCACACCCGGCAAAGCAGGCTTGCTGATCCCAGAGTGCGAACTATTCAACTCCCCAATGAGCAGATTGATATCCCGCCGCAGCTCTGCCCCGGTCCGCGCGCCTTCAACATACGGCGTCCACTCCGCCTTTAGCGCCTTCCAATCTGCCCCATTGAAGTCGCCACGGAAGAACCGGTGATTCAGTGTCGACCACGCTTCATCAAACACCACCATCTTCTCCTGCTCAAAGTCCACATCCACAGCCGCCGTCAGCAGCAGAGGCTTTGGCGTTCGGGTCGCGAGCGTCACCACCCGCACGCCCGTTCCGTCGCCAGCCGCAGGCGGCACCCCACCCCGCGCCGCCGCTCTTTGTAGATAAAAGATCTCCTTCGAATCCGGCGACCAGGCCATCTCGCTCTTCGTCCCAGGATCCGACGTCAACTGCCGCGGCGACGCCGGCTCTCGCGCCAGCTCATCGAGCGAGTACGTGTAAATATTCTGCTGCCCGGCAACATCCGCCAAAAACGCCAGTATCTTCCCATCCGGACTGATCACTGGATACCGCACCCCTAGATCGCCCAGCGGCAACAACGTCAGTCGCTCCCGAATCGCCTCAAACACGATCTTCACCGGTTCAGCCGGGGTCTTCGGCCGCGCCCCACCCTGCCGAGCCGCCGGTGCCTGCATCTCTGGCCCCGGCGTATTCGGTTCCTGCTCTGCAGCCTCAACGCTCAACGAAGCCGCCGGCGAAGGCTGTGTCTCAGGGCTTCCCGGCGCAGGCCGCTCATTGGGCGAATTCGGCATATCCGGCGCCCCCGGCACCGACTGCTTCCGGAACAGGTCCCGGAACTGGTCCTCACGGAACATCGGCACATGTGGCGTCAGATCCACCCTCGCTAGCTGCGGCGTCTCGGCCCGCTGCGACGTATCGAACAAGATGTATTTCCCATCCGGCGACCACACCAGATGACTAGCATTTTCTCCATTGGCCAGAAACGTTATCTCCCGTGTGGCAGCAGACCCATCCGCCGGTACCACCCAAATGTTCGTAAATGCGTCAAGGCCTGTCGGCACATACGCAATCCACTTCGAATCCGGTGACCACGCGATTGAATCCGCCTGATACTCATTGATCTCGCCCTTCGCCACCACCTTGTCCTGCCCTGTCGCAAGCATCAGAACATGCAATTCCTTGCGGTCACGAATAAATGCCACAAACTTCCCATCCGGCGACGGCAGGGCACTCGCATCCAGAGCCGTACCATGCGTCAGCGCGCGCTCCGCATTGGTGTTGAAGTCATACTCATACAAACTTGACCCACCGTCGCGCTCACTGCGGTAGATCACCTTCATCGAGTCTGGAGTCCAACGCGGATCGAACTCCGCCGCCTCCGTATGCGTCAGTCGCTGCGCCTCACCACCCTCACTCGAACCCGCGGCAAACACCTCACCATGCCCCGTAACGGCAATCTTCTTCCCATCTGGCGAAAGCGCCAGCCCACTCCATACCGTCACTGGCTCATGCGTCACGCCCGGCCCACTCGGGAGCCCGCGCAGCGAAATCTTCACCTCTTCCGCCTTGCCCGTGCGCGTATCCGCCTTCCAGATCCCAAACCCGCGCTCAAACACCACGGTCTTGCCGTCATAGCTCAACGTAGGCCACAGCACGCGCCCCTTGTTGAAGTGCGTCAACTGCTTCATCGCCCCGCTCGCGGCATCAGCCTCATACAAATTCTCGTGCCCCGGCCCACCATCCCCGGCGTTATCGCCCATCATCAGCAACTTCTTCCCATCCGAAGACCACATCGGCCACGCATGTTTCGCATCCCCGCTGATCAACTTCCGGTATCCGCCCTCACCGTCCACCGGCTTCAACCAGATCTCCGTCTCGTCAATATGCGCATGCCCATTGCGCCACCATTGCGAGCTGGAAATCCCTTTCGCCACAATAGCGATCTGCTTGCCATCCGGCGAAGGCGCACTCTCAAACTCATTCATATACCGCTCATGCGACACTTCCATCGGCGTCCCGCCCATCGCCCGCACCCGCAAAATGTCACCCTGCCCGCCTACATCCGTCGCGCCAGAGGTGAAGTACAACCACTCGCCATCCCGCGACCATGCGTCCAGGTTCGACGGCGCGTCCGAATACGTAATACGCTGCAACTGCCCGGTAGCAAACGTCAGCACATAGATGTCCCCGCCCCCGGTCCGCGTCGACATAAACGCCAGCTTCGTCCCATCCGGCGAGTACAACGGCCGCGACTCCTCCGCCGGATCCGACACCAGCAGATGCGCCTCTCCCCCCGTGGCCGCCACTGTCCAGAGATCGCTCCCACTCACAAACGCAATCTCTTTTCCATCGGGCGAGATCGCAGGCTGCGACAAGGATGGCCGCGGCGCCGGCTTGCTCTGCGCAGTTGCAAACAAGGGAAGCGAAAGGAACGGCAACACTACAGCAACAGCACCAAGAGAAACGCGCACAGAGGACCTCAACAAATTGGGATTGTGTCTACAGACGAGCCTACCCCACTCAAAGACGCAAGCCTCAATGACTCAAAGCTGACATTCCCTTTCAATTGGCGACAAGCCCCTTGGAGTATCTAAAAAAAGCAGGCGGACCGCCATCAAACATAACCCGTGATGGTGCAAAGCCCATGGGGTTAGCTGGATACAAAAAGCTCCTTAAGCCTGAACTCGTGCAGCGAGCTCCTCTGCTTGCGAGCAGCCGTCACCGGTTTTATCTCACGGCTGCCTACCGCAGCTATCCGGGTTCTCGCCACATCTTTAAAAGGTGAGAGTGCCCACCAAGGACTCCCACGATACCATTAGGTCGGACCATTCGGCACCCGCTCAGGAGCCACGCCAACTGATGCTTAGACCCATCCTCTCCTTCCTTTTTCTGCTCTCTACCTCAGCCTTCGTCTGTGGCGGCGGAGCCGCGCATGCGTCCCCCCTCTCCGTCATACCGCAGCAGTCGGGCCAGATTCCCCAGCAGACAATCCCCTCAGGCCGTGCACCCCAGAATCCCTCCGGAACTCCAAAGGCACCCCACGCCGCGATCCCGTTGCCGAACGCACCCTCGCCGACCAAGCCGACAGCCTCGCCCGCAATCATGCCGGATGGAATTTACCGTCCCCTGCTCGTTCCCCGTCTCGCCACCGAGCCCCGGCTCGAAAACTTCGTCTCAGGTAGTCCGGATAGCCTCGTCGCCCAATCCATGCTCGATCTAACCGGCTTCGTTCAGCAGGATCCCGACGACGGCGCGCCAGTCACCGAAGCCACCTCCGCCTTCCTCGGCTACACCGGCCACGATCTCTACATCGCCTTCATCTGTCGCGATCGCAATCCGCAGGACATACGCGCCCACCTTCTTCCGCGCGATCATATGAGCGACGACGACAGGGTCGAGATCACCTTCGATACCTTCAACGATCACCGCCGAGGCCTGCTCTTCCAGACCAACGCCTTCGGCGTCCAGGCCGACGCAGCCTATACCGAAGGCCAGCCCCAGCCCGACTTTTCCTTCGACACAGTATGGGATACGTGGGGCCGCCGCACCTCCTTCGGGTACGTCGCCCTCATGCGGATCCCATTTCAGAGCCTCCGCTTCCGCAGCGCCGGTCCCGACCAGTTGCAGCTTTGGGGCATGGTCCTCGGCCGATCAATCCCCCATGCTTCCGAGCGCGCCTACTGGCCCCGCATTACACGCCAGATCGCAGGCCGTCTCACCCAGGACGCGCCCATCGTCGGCTTTGCGGGCGTGCAGCGCGGACATAATCTCCAGCTCATTCCTTATGTTATCGGGCAGAATTACCGCAAGCTCGATGACCGCAACCCCCTCGCCCCGACCTTCGATCAGAAACTTCTGCAGGGCACCGCCGGGATCGACGCCAAGGCCGTTCTGCACAACTCACTCGTGCTGGACGCGACCCTGAACCCCGATTTTTCGCAGGTCAACGTCGACAACCCGGCTCCTCCCAACCAGCGTTTCCAGACCTACTTTCAGGAGCAGCGTCCCTTCTTCATCGAGAACGCCAACTACTTCACCACGCCCATCAACCTCTTCTACACCCTCAACATCGTCAGTCCGCAGGTGGGTGCGCGGCTCTCCGGAAAACTAGGTCCTTGGGCTGTGGGCCTGCTCGCAACCGACGACCGCAGCCCCGGCCAGGCAGTCGCCCCGGGCACACCCTACGCTGCCAGCCGAGCCCAGTTCTACGTAGGCCGGGTCGCACGCGACATCGGACCATTCTCCTCCGCGGGCGTCCTCTACACCGACCGCGAGTACCATGGCTCCTTCAACCGACTTGGCGGCATCGACTACCGCTACCGCTTCCACAAGCAGTGGACCCTCACCGGGCAAACTGTCTACTCGGCTACCCGCAGTCTGATTGGCGGCACGTCAAGCGGCCAGAGCACAAAGCAGAATCTCAACTTCTCCGGGGAAAATCTCAACTTCGGAGCGGCCTACAATGACACGGCTCGCGGTTTCCAGGATTCCGTAGGCTTCTTTCGCCGCCCCGACATCCGCGAAACTCACATCCAGACAAACTACACCTGGCGTCCCGCCGGGCGCACCCTGCTATCGCATGGCCCATCCTTCTACGTCGAGCAGGACTGGGACCACACCGGTCTGGCGCTCGACTCGCTGTCTCATCTGGCCTATAGCTTCCAGTTCCGGCGTCGCACCCAGATCACGCCCTACCTCAACGTCAACAACGATCGCCTTCGCCCCTCGGATTACTCTCAACTCACCCGCAACGTCGAGTACCGCAGCCAGGTCGCTGGAGTCGAATTCTTCACGTCGCCCATTCCGCAGTTTGCTCTCGAGTTCAATACATACGCCGGAAAGACCATCAACTACAATCCCCCGGCGGGACAGGGCCCCCGGCCCATCGACGTGCATTCCATCGAGACCAGCCTCGAAATCAAACCCACCACCCGCCTGGATCTTCAGAACACTTACGAATTCGATCACTTTCGCGCTCCCGGCGCTGCGTTCATCGCCTATGACAACCATCAGGCTATCGCGCGCTGGAACCTTCAAATGACCCGCGCACTCGCCCTCCGCGCCATCGTCATTTACGCCTCCACCATCCCCAACCAGCAGTTCACCGGGCAGCAGAACTCGAAAGATTTCTTCACCGACCTCCTGCTCTCCTTCGTCCCCCACCCGGGCACGGCCATCTACCTTGGATATGCCAACGACTCGCAAAATCTCAACCCCGGCCTTTGTGCACGCCTAGAGACGGGGCAATGCGATCCTAACGGAGTGTTTCTGAATCACACCGGGGACTCGCTCCTCAACGACAAGCGAGCGCTATACCTCAAGTTCAGCTACCTTCTGCGCTTCTAAAGCCCACAAGCACTTCCTAGCCTGAACGGGCAGTACAGACTAAGCATTGTTATTGCGAGCGGCCGATTCATAGATCTTCCTCATTAAGGCCATGTCTCGCAGTCCCTCTTCCCCCGAGGGAGCAGGGGGCGTTTGGCTCAGGATGCACTTTGAAAAGTAGTCCGATTCCACCTTGAACTGCGAGGGATCCTTGTCCTTCTCGAGATCATCGACCTGCAAGCTCGGTCCGTCCTTCAGCGCTCCATTCAGCTTGGCCGTCAGGTGAATGCCCTGGTATCCGAAACCGTTCAGGGTCAACGACCCTTTGGACCCGTGCAGACGAATAAATCCATCCATGTTCGCACCATAGGTGGTCGTGCAGCTCGCCACCATGCCCGAAGGAAACTTCATCGTCCAGCTCAGGTTCTCTTCTACCTCTTCGAATCGCCCGTCATGGTCGATCACCGAGCTGTAGGCGGAGATCGAAACAGGTTCTTCCCCCGTCAGAAAGCGGCATGCGTTCAGCGAGTAAATGCCGACATCCATCAGCGGACCACCGCCTGCAAGTTTCCGATTCAAGCGCCACTCGCCCGGAGCAATGTTAAAACCGTTCGCGCTTTCGATCGCCTCGATCTTACCCAGTGCCCCGCTCCGCACCAGCTGTTGCGCATGCAATGTTGTCGCCTGAAGCTGGCAGCGATACGCGATCATCAATCGCCGGTCCGCCTTCCGACACGCTGCAATCATCGCTTCGCACTCCTCCACCGTGTTCGCCATGGGCTTCTCGCAGAGCACATGCTTGCCTGCCTGCGCTGCACGGATCGTGTATTCCGCATGCATGCTGTTGGGAAGGCCGATGTAGACGGCATCGATGTCTGGGTTATCCCGAATCTTGTCATAGTTCTCGTAGCTGTAAATCGAAGTCGCTGGAATCCCGTACTCGGCCGCAATCTTCAATGCCTTTTCGCGATGTCCGCTCACCAACGCGGTGATCTTCCCCAGCGAACTCATCCGCGTCCCCGGCATAAAGTGCTCCACCGTGATGCGTCCCAAACCTACCGCACAGTAGTGAATCTTCTTTCCCGGCGCAGCCTGCGCAGGAGAGGACGATGGCAGCACCGTAACGGCGGAAGCAGCAGCGAGGAGCCGGGTAAAATCTCGTCTGTTCAAACGCATAGAGTTCTCCTGATTTTTTGAATCATAGCCGATCCAGTCACGCTGCAAACTCAATCCAAGGCCGCAGTGTACCTCTCCCTGCCGTTTTGCTGCTTCTAAGGGCTGCTGCGTCAGGCTGAAAGCCTACTCCCGCGAACCGGCGCAAGCTGGCTCAATCAGGTACTCCATCCTTACCGCCGCTCCCCTGCCTAGATCACCCCGCACGTCCGCGCGGGCCAGCCGCCTCCTGCTCGGCCAGGAACAGCCCGCTGTTACGGTCTGGAAACTCGACCGTCCCGTTCCCTGGTGCAACCGGTTTCCGCGTCTGGACCGAGATCTGCGCGAATGGAGAGCAGACATAGGATCAGGACGCTGTGAATCAAATCCGCCAGTCTGCGGGAGAATGGCGGTCATCATCAGACTCCGGCAACCCTTCCACTTGGCTTGCCTCACTTAAGGGTAAACAACCTGCCAACGTCAGTGCTGAAGGCCGTGCATCGAGAGCGATTCCAATAGCCACCTCTGTTCCGGCCTCTGGTGCAACATAGCCCATCCAGGACCTTCGACCCTACACGAGCGCATAGTCCAGTACATGTAATTTCGGAACCTCAGCTTTGTTCTTGAAGAATAGCCTCAGCTTTGTTTAAAGAATGTTCTAAAGTGGCGCTCACGCATCTGTGATGCGTCTTCGCCTACTACCCCCTGTCACTTCATCTACTAAGCAAAATAGGGAACGCTCGATTGATGGATGGTATTGAAGTTGGCGTCGAGGTCGAGAACCGTAACGGTATGAAATCCGGGCGCGGGTCCTGAATCTGGTGAGTCTTATTCCAGATGATCATCCCGACGTACTCGTGCCGGCGGAGAATGCGACCGATAAGCACGGTATTCCAATCGTGAATACCAGGATGGGCCGTGGTCTTGCGGGGGCCCGGCACGCCATCAGCCTTGAGATCGCGAGCGATAGCCCTCATGCTGCGGCCATCCGCGAATGACTCCCAGATCCGCCGGATGGTGATTGCTTCACTGCCGATGATGTACTGGCGGGTCCCCAGAGACTTCGCCCGACCCCTGCCCTCACCGGCATCGTCGTTCTCCACTTCTTGCGACCTATAGCCGAAGCATGCCAACCTAGCAGGAGGCATCCGGCTGGGCGCCGCCCGCGGCGCGGACGCTTCGAAGCGCGTTCCCTCATCGCATCCTGGTTGGTGCCTGAGTTAACGGGCCGCATCGTTCAGAGTCAGCCACAGCAAAAGAAAGACGCAAAAAATACAACGCATTCCCATGCCCCCAGGAGAATCCCAGTATTACCCCAGCAGGAAGCAAGGATAGATGGGCAAGTTGACCCGCCCACAAGAGCCATGGCTTCTGCGAAGAGGTACCTCAATTGAACATTCGCTCTACATTGCAGCCACCGAAGTTCGCCACGCGGTGTGCTGAATACCAGCGTTTTAGCTCCAACATGCCTTTTAGACCACAATCTACCGCGACCGTTTGCCGGCTTCACTCACAATGATGCCGATGTCATTGCCAAAGGCAAACTGACCGGCACAGCCGCCGCCCCTTTCCTTGAAGTTTCAGGAACGCAGGATCGCTTTGCCTTGACTCCAGCCGCAACCGGCGCGGACATAGCTTCGCTCCTGGGAAAAACCGTCACTGTTGCAGGTGTCCTTCCCCAGGCTCCGAAGGGCAAGGTTTCTGACACGCTCCATTACAAGACGATTTCGGAGGCGCGATGAATGCTATTGCGATTTCGCTTGCACCCGAGCGCAGAGCCAGACGTGCGGCCCTGCTTAACTACTTTTCAGTCTTCAGTTCGTTCAGCACCTTTATCTGCTGTGCCCCGCCGTCCGTTCTGGTCTTGCTCGGATTGGGAACTACGGTCGCTTCCCTGCTTTGTGCAGCTCCATGGCTCGTCAGTCTATCCCGGCACAAGATATGGACCTTCAGCATCGCGGGAACCCTGATCGCAGCCAGCTTTGTGGTGACGTACATCATCGCCCCAAGACTGCAACAGTGTGAAGTGTGTGCACCCGATGACCCAACAACTTGCGGCGAGGTCAGCAAACTCAGCCGACTCATTCTCCAGGGGTCGGCGCTTATATCGAGTGGGGGACTCTTTGTTGCTTACCTTCTAGGTCCAATTCTTTAACACTTGGACCATTAAAACGGGCAGGTTTCCTCTTAGGAGCCTGCTTTGCTCGTTCTTATATGATCGATTTTTGGACGAGGCTATGTTTCTGAAAAGCATCGATTGGGGCAGAACTCGCATCCATACTGTGGAAGTGAGGGACAGTTTTTATGCGTTTCCGGGCGACATTGGCGAGTTTGTTGGCAGTGATCTTACTGTCCTTCCCATCGGCTGGCTCTGCTTGCGAGATCCGCTGTGATCAGGCAAGTCAGGAAGTGAGCTGCCACGCCGGGATGAAGCATAGCTCTCAGCCAAACAGTGGATCCATGGCATCCATGCCCGGGATGGATACCAGACCGGCTGCCGACGCAACCCCAGACCTTGCGATGGTTTCGGGGATTGCACAGAGTTGCGTACAACATGTCTGCGCTCCTCAGCCAGCCTTGATAAATGCGCACAGCCTGTCACTTACGAATGGACACCTGAGCCACCAGGCCTTGCTTTTGTCTGAGCTGCCTCCAGAGTATGTTGCACCAAGATGGATGATACCGTTGAGAGGTCCGCCGTTCATCCACCGGGCGTCTCCTATCTCTCTCCGCCCCACTCTCCGCGTTTAGTTCAACGACCCGCTCCTGCCGACATCTACCATGTCGTCGGG